>NZ_CAKVZL010000002.1:25801-67506 GCF_934835595.1 Eubacterium sp. AF15-50 | reverse complement strand
GTATGAGTCCCATATCAAGAAAGTGTCGTCTAAGCTGACCCTCACCGCCTACTTTTACTATCCTTCCTGTCTGTCCCTGTTTCAACTGAGAGAGTTTCAATTTTATGCCTCCAATATGTAATACGTATATTTTCTTCCATATTACCACATTGTTGCATTATTGCAACAACTCTCTTGACAAATCATTCAGGTTTTATGAACAGTGTTTTTTTAATTGTTTTAAAAGAAAAATTTCTTTTTATATGGTTCACTGGTCATGGAAATATATGTATATCCTGTATCATTTATCACTTTTTTTATTTCTTCTTCATTTAATTCATTCTCGCTAACCACAACCGCTTCTTTTTTCTTGTGGGAAGATGTAATTTTCTTTGCCTTTATTACTTTTCTTAAGGCATCATTTACATGTGCCTCGCACATTCCACATGCCATTCCATCTATTTTTATAGTTGTTTTAATCATGTTTATTACACTCCTTTTCTCATTCTTAGTTAGTTGATTCTAACCTTTTTTTATCTTATCACACTGTTTTATTATTTCAATATTATTGCACAAAGCTTTTTCGTAATTTTTATGTAATTTTTTCGTAACATTTTCTTGAACAGGTTACCATAAAATGGTATGATATTATACGTGGGTTAAAGGTCAGATTATAATAAATTGAATATATTATTGGGACTTTTCCTGCTTAAGCACTAAGAATCGAGGAAAAATATTTGAAACATTTGAAACAATTACTATTTATTATGGTATTGTCCATAAATATTTTAGCTATATCTTCATTGATATATGCAGATGACGGAACCAACAATTTAGGAAGTGAGGACACACCACCACCGGAAACAACTACCTTGTCAGTAGACGTAACGGAGGAAGAAGCTACCACAGAGGTTGTCCCGGTTGTTCCTAAAACATATATAACTTCCATTGTAGAATTAAACAAAGGTGTTAAGATATCCTGGAAGAAGCGAAAGGATGTTACCGGATACAAGATTTACAGAAGTGTTAAACCAAACAATGGTTTTAAGCGAACCAAAACCATTAAAAAAAGCACCACCGGTACCTTTAAGGATTTAAAAGCAAAGGCCGGCACAGTTTACTACTACAAAATTAAATGTTATAAGGACAAGCTTTTATCAGATAGTTCTAATGCGGTGGTATTTAAAACTTCCGATTCGGATTTAAAGCTTGATTTTCATAAGAATCTGGGAAAATTCGTTAAGAAGTATGTACATAAAAAATATCCATGTAATGTTTTAGTTAACAAGTATGTAGAATCATGTAAGACTTTAGCTCCGGGAAAAAAAGCAACCCGTTCGGGACAGTTTACAAGTATAAAGGTAAACAAATCTCCCGTTGCCAATGACTGGAAAAGCGGAAACGTAAAAATAACTTATAAAGTTTCAAGAAAGAAATGTACTTATTACTTAAAAGGAAATATAAGAAAAACAACTTACCCGTTGTTTAAAACATCACTTAAATTAAATGATGTTGACACCGAATCTAATATGGAGCATTTAATACCGGGAGACATTATAGCCTATACCTCTTCTAGTGGACGTGCCCATCACGTAGCCATATATATTGGCAAGTTTGATACTAAGCAGGATTTAGTTAATTATCTTAATTCTGATGCCGTAGGACTTAACTGTACAGGAAATGAAAGCTGGATAAAGTCATGGAACGGCAGTTGCAAGCACTGGGTTATCCAAGGCGGCATGGGTAATAACAACGATGTTTATATATGTAACAATGCTAATGTAACAACAACAAACCGTTTTTCAAGTCATTTTTGTTCACTTAGAAAAAGATTAACGTTGTTCTCACCATTACAGTAATTAATAAACAATTTAATACAAATAAAGAAGGCAGATGGTTATTAGCCATCTGCCCCTTTTTAATTATATTAAAATTACCCTTTTTGGAAATTTTAAGTTTTTTCCTATTTAACTTTTACTTTTTTAATAGCTGACCAAACGCTATATGCTTTCTTGCCATTTACTGTCTTGTAATATCTTGCTCTGACATATATTGTCTTTTTAGCTTTAAATTTCTTTTTATTCTTAATAGTTACAACATTCTTTTTAGCCTTAACAGTTTTCTTTCCTGAATATGACTTAGAACTCTTGCTGTATGATGTGAAATACTGTACTTCGTATCCCTTAGCACCTTTAGCCTTCTTAAGAGAAACCTTCATAGTTCCTTTTTTAGCCTTTGCTGTAGCCTTTGATACCTTTGTAGCTTTAGGAACATCACTTCCTGCTACTACCTTGAAATCCTGAACATCAATTGTTCCACTCATATCATTTTCATTTGGATATTCCATTGTAAATGAACCAAATGCAAACTTAAATCCCATTGTGCTCTGCTTGTATGCTAAGCTGTCACCAGGAATTGTTACGTTAGCTGTTACAGTAACATAATCTTTATTTCTGCTGTCTAATGCGATGAATGTGTAATCACCCTTCTTGCTGTAAACAGATTTTCCATTGTATGTAGCTTTAACATTCTGTAATGTAAGAGCCGGATCGCCGTCTTTTTCATTATTTCTGTATGCTTTGAAATGAACATGCTTAACATAATTCATAACACCTGTTCCAACAACTGTTCCAACGTGGCTTACCGGATTTCCTGTAGCCTTATCCACTGTCTTACCATTTTTCTTTACAACAGAAGTAGTGTAATGAACTATTGTCTTACCCTTCTTGTCCTTTGTTTCATAGTAATATTTTCCCGGAACGTTCTGTGTCTTTTTAATTTCATTTTCAAGTGTGCTTTTGATTTTAAATGAAATTGTGTAAGTACGTCCTTTTTCAATATTAACTATCTTTGTTGCTGTAACGCCCCAAGGATTGCTCATCTTTGCTTCCCAAACAACATTTCCCAAGTCATCGACTTTCTTGCTTGGTCCCCACTGAGCACTTGAACCTGTGCTTACAATATCCATAAGGAAACTTTTAGGTGTCTTTGTCTTCATAGAAGCATTTTCTGTGTAGCTTTTGAATACATTTTCCTTATTGTCATATTTCTGACCATCTTTTATTAAAGCATTTTTCCATTCATTCTTATCTTCACCTGTCTGAACTGAGAATGATTGCCATGCTTTAGAGGCAGAGATGTCTGTACCTTTTTTTACGGCAGCAGGTACTGAAGCCGCCATGCCTACTACTAATGTCATTGACAAAAATACAGCAGACATTTTCTGGAATATACTCTTTCTCATTCTATTCTCCTCCTTTAAAATTCCATACCATAAGAATACCATTTTTGCCATTTCTTTTCAATATTAATATACGCTACAAGTAAAAAAACACATACATTTTTTAACTTTTTACACCCATCTTTTTTTCTCTTTTTTCTATGCTCTCTGCTATCAGCTTATAAAAACCTGCGAATATAGGTACTCCGATTAACATTCCGATTATTCCAAACAAACTTCCTCCAAGAGTTACTGCCGCTAACACCCATATTCCCGGAAGCCCTAGTGAATTTCCCATAATTTTAGGATATATTACATTGCCTTCTATCATTTGAACTACTACTATTAATACCACAAACAATAGTGCCTTCATTGGTGACTGGGTAAGTATCATTAATGCTCCGATAATTGCACCTACATAAGCACCTACTACAGGAATTAACGCAGTAAATCCCACTAATGTTCCAATCATAACTGCATAAGGCAGATGACATATAAGCATAATAACAATACACATTACACCTAAAACCACCGCATCTATTAATTTTCCAACTATGTATCCATGAAAACATTGGTCAAACACATTAAGCCAATGCATAATTTTATTATACATTTTTTCCTTAAAGACTACATAGGTTATTCTTTTAAACTGACTTGCCATTCTTTCCTTTCCCATAAGAAAATAGAAAGTAAAAATAAGTCCAAGGGCCACTGTCACTACTATGGAAATAACTGAAGATGCCACTTCCGCCACGGTATTTACCGCACCTCCTACTCCGGAAAACAGAAATCCACCTATTTTTTCAGCGTAAGTATCCCATTTCATGGTTCGTAATTTTTCCAATGACTTAGGAGATACCACCATTTGTACATATTCATTTTTAGAAACATAGGTTGCCAAATCCGGCAGTGCATTTAAGAAAGTTTCTATACAATTTACAAGTTCAGGAATTATCATATAGATTAATAACACAATCACACCTAAAACCATTAAAATTGCCCCTGTCATACATACAGGTCTTCTTGATTTAATAACGATTGCTTTTTTGCTGTTGGGGAAATATCTTTTTTCAAATGAACACATAAATATATTAACAATATAAGCAAAGGAACATCCAATGAGAATAGGTGTTATTCCGCTAAAGAACACTCCTATGGTGTTTCCCACCACGCTCCAGTAATTTATACATAAAAATAATATAAATACACTTACCCCTACTTTAAAGCACTGTTTCCATTCTATTTTCATAAAATCTCCTTTTCTTCATCAAACATGCTGCAATTTCATTAGAATTATTCTATCAATTTTTTTCAAAAATTAAAATCCCCTAAAACAGCTATTTGTTTAAATATCCGTTTTAGGAGAATTTTGTTATTTAATCCATAGTGTATATTTTTGTCTCAGTATAAAAATCCGTATAGGTGTCAGAATTGTAAAATCCTCTGTGCCACAAAAATGCTTTTTGGTTTACATCCACAATAGGACGGGCATTTCTTATTTGAATGGTTCCGATTTCTTCTGAATAAACCGACTCCTTCAATGTTACCTGTCCCTGAGAATAATCGTAAAGTTCTATATTATCATAATCATTTTCTTCCCTGGCAACTACAATTCTGTCAGTTCCCATAAAGGATGCTCCCAGCTGATACTTAGGGTTCCAAAGTGGATTTCCACCGTTACATATTTCAATAGTTTTATCTGTGTCATAAAGATTATACACACAATTTTTGTCTGTCCTGTCAGTTGAAAATGTTGCATATAAAATCAGTGGATTTTCCGGTGCTGTTATTGCCACATCCAACATACGCTGGGTAATATTTGCCGGTTTCTTTATCAGCACATTAAATTCTTTCCGTGATATGTTACTCTTTCCCAATTCTGTTTTGTTATCTGAATCGTACATCATTCCTGTGTCTAAATCCAAAAATCCCATTCTAATATTTGGATCTCCTGACGTTGGGTTTGATGCCATACATATACGGACTCTTCCTTCTTCTGTTGTAGGCATAAATTTACAATAATATTGTATTAATGAAGTAACTAATATAGTTTCGTTACTCCATAACAATCCGTTTGTGGAAGAACGGTATGCCCAGTTTTTATTATCAACTCTGTAAAAAATATAATACTTATTATTATACTGTAAAATCTGGCTGTAGCAGGTCTTTCCCTGAGACCTTAAAACAACATCCGTGTTGAAATTTTTAATGCTTTCTGCTTCACCTGATATTCTAACGTGAATTTCATTATCACTGTTATGTCCGCCTGAATAAACACACATTATTTTGCCGTCTCTCATAACAGTCACTGCCATTGCATTATGGTCGTCAGTAGAGGTTGTCTTTTTCAGATATGTCTTTTCTGTTTTCTTTGTATCATTATTATAGGATGCCACGCCGCTGTAACCTTCACTTGTGGTAAATCCCCAGTAAACATTATCTTTAGTGTTTGCATATGAAACCACCTGTGGATAACACCACCAGCTCCATATCATATCTTCATTTCCAACTTTATTTATATTCAACTTTTCCAGCTGCCACTTGGCATATAATGTAATATTTCCCGTTGTTCCTTTGGCAATTTTTGCAACCTTCTTTGTCAGCTTACTGTCGCTATACCACCCCATAAATACATAATTTTTCTTTGTTGGTGCAGCCAGCTTCACTGTTACCTGACATGTATATGTTTTTACGCTTGACTTATTTAAAGTTCCGCCATTTACGTTGTAAGAAATCTGATATGTTTTAGCCTGCCACTTAGCGTATACCTTTTTGTTTCCCTTTGAGCCTTTTTTAATGGTAGTTATTTTGTTTCTATAATATTTATCTGTATACCAGCCCTTAAAAAGATATCCCTTTTTAGACGGTGAATATAATTTTTTTGATTTGTTTGATTTATATTTTGAAGTGTTCTTTTTATTATTTGTTCCTCCATTTAAAACATATGTCACCTTATATGTTTTAACCTTTGTTTTCGCAGATACCTGCATACTCATTCCCAGTGCTAATACAAGGGTAAGCATGACTAACATTAAACTTTTTTTCTTCATTCTTTTGCCTCTCATTCCTCAAGAAAATATCATGACCCGTAATTTAATTCCACAATTTATTATATAAACATTTTTGCAAAAATCAACAAATTGCATCATTAATATTATTCCCGATAATATTTAATCTCTTTCTTATTTTATTAAATAAAATTAATATTAATTTGATGAATTGCACAATCATATTATATTTTTTTTTAGCATAAATTATAATAATAAGTTTCCGGAGAATTGTTATGTCTGGTTCACAGCAAATTTCATTATTGAGGCGAAGTATTTTTTGGCTATGCATTCTTATTGCAGTGGCTGGTGTTACATACCATTATCAGGAAAATATTTTTAAAGAAGGCTTTGATTCCCTGACTGCTACTAATACCCCAAAGGACATTCCTATATGTAATGTAAAAACCAATAAAAAACTTGTTTCCCTTTCCTTTGATGCCGATTTTGGAAACGAAGATATAGAAAAGATTTTAAGTGTTCTAAAGAAATATGATGTTAAAACAACATTTTTTATTACAGGAAACTGGGTTGAAAAATATCCTGAGGCTGTAAAAAAAATGCAGGCTACCGGTCATGATTTGGGTAATCACAGCTACCATCACAAACATATGCCTGAATTAGATGCCGCCGGAATATCTGACGAAATTAATACTGTAACTGAAAAAGTAAAAGAGCTTACCGGAGTTACCATGAATCTTTTCCGCCCTCCTTATGGTGACTATAGTAATGCCCTTTTAACCCAGGCTAAATCTCTTAATTATTATGCCATTCAATGGAATATTGACAGTCAGGATTGGAAAAACTATGGTACCGATTCTATTGTAAGTACCATCCTTAACCACAAAGATTTAAAAAACGGTTCTATTATCCTTATGCATAATGGTGCAAAATATACTGCTGAAGCTTTGCCTAAAGTAATTGAAGGTTTGAAGAAAAAGGGCTATGAAATTGTTCCTGTATCAAATCTAATATATATGGACAATTTCCATATCGAACCAGATGGCAGTCAGGTACAGGATACAAGTCAATAACTTTATATACGCCCCCACCGGCTTAGCCGGTGGTTTTCTCTGTACTCATAAGGATTTTCTCTCAACTTATTTTATGTTACACACAATTCTAAGCTGTTTATTCTTTTGTATGCCTGTTTATCTGCGTTCTATATATTTTCGTTTTTATTTAACAATCTTAGTTGTTATTGACAAGAATATTTTTAAATGATACCCTCAATAACATGGTGACTTTTGCTGCTACACTATAATTTTCGGTTTAAAATGCTAACATTTTTTAACCTTATATATTTTCTTAATTTTCCAAATCATCCGGCTGGGTATTTCGCAGGATGAACATGAAACCTCCACCGAATCCCATTATCATTCCCAGATAACCTGCTGTTGCAAAAAAATATAATGTGCTAAATATGTATGGTGTCAATAAAATGGCAGCTCCATATAGTATCATTCCCATTAAACACCATAATAAAGTGTTTAATGCCAGATAACATCCTCTTTTTGACACCGGCAAAAATTCGTGTATCCTTAATGCAACCTTCCATATAACTCCATACATTTCATGCATAATAGTGCCTCCTTACAATTCTGCTGTATATTTACTAAGCTTATCTTTATATATGTTGTAAAACTCACTTCCCGGCATTTTGTCAATTTCCCTGCTATACTCATGAAGTCCAAGACTGCCGTGGGCAATTTCCTCAACACATCCGGCTATATTAGAACAATGGTCTGATATTCTTTCCAGTGCAGTAATAATATCAGTCATAATAAATCCCTGTTCAATAGTACATTCACCTTTTTTAAGCCTGTCTATATGACGTTTCTTTAGTTCATGTTTAAGCTTATCTATCACCCTTTCCATTGCCTCAACTGAAACGGCAGCATCTGCATCATTATTTATATACGCCATATTAGTTTCTTCCAAAATTTCAGCTACCGCTGCTATCATTTTTCTTATTTCTTTTGAAGCATTATCAGAAAATTTCAACTTCTTTTCAGCAATCTCTTCTGCTGATTTTGCAATTCCAACAGAATGGTCGGAAATTCTTTCTACATCACCGATAATATGAAGTAACTCGCTTACCACACGGCTATCCTGTTCACTTAAATTTTGCTTACTTACATGTACAAGATATGTGCCTAACTTGTCCTCATATTTATCAATTTCCTTTTCGCAATCTTTTATGTTTTCAAAATTCTTTTCGCTATATTCACTTATTAATTGGCAGGCAGATTTAACACCCTGTATTGTTTTGTCAAACATAGTCTGAACCTGTTTCTTACACTGTTCAATAGCTATAGTTGGTGTTGCCAAAAGTCTCTCATCTAACAACTGAAGAGAATCTCCAACTTTTGCATCCCTCACAATAAAGCATGCCAGCTTTTCCAACTGATTTGCAAATGGGAACAACAGCATTGTACATAAAATGTTAAATAACGAATGTATTACTGCAATGCCAAGCAGGCTGGCACTTTCATCTATAAAAGAAAAATGTATAAGACTGTTTACTATACAAAATACCGTAAGTATTACCGCTGTTCCTATAATGTTAAATGTAAGGTGAACAACAGCTGTTCTCTTGGCATTTTTATTAGCTCCAACAGAAGAAATCATTGCAGTAACACATGTTCCGATGTTCTGTCCCATTATAATAGGAATGGCACTGCCATAGCTTACTGCTCCTGTAGATGCTAATGCCTGCAAAATACCAACTGATGCTGATGAGCTTTGTATAATTGCAGTAAGGGCAGCTCCTGCTAACACACCTAATACAGGATTGCTAAACATTGTAAGAATATGTTGAAACTGGGGGACATCCCTAAGAGGACTTACTGCCGATGACATTGCCTCCATTCCAAACATAAGCACTGCAAATCCTAATAATATGTTTCCTAAATCAGCATTTTTTGAATTTTTCTTTCCCATCACAAGAATTATTCCAACCATTGCCAAAATCGGTGTAAATGATGTTGGCTTTAAAAGGCTTACTAAAATGTTGTCACTGGTAATTCCCGTAAGGCTTAATATCCAGGCTGTAATGGTTGTACCAACGTTGGCTCCCATTATTATTCCAATAGCCTGTTTAAGTGTCATAATACCTGAGTTTACAAATCCTACTACCATAACAGTAGTGGCTGATGAACTTTGTATTATGGCAGTCACCCCTGCTCCAAGAAGGAATCCCTTCCATCTGCTGGATGTGAGTTTTTCCAAAATTGACTTTAACTGATTACCGGCACGCTTCTCTAAGGCTTCTCCCATAATGTTCATTCCATAAAGAAATAGTGCCAGACCACCTATTAGCGATAAAAAATTAAATATGTTCATTTTTTCCTCCACTATAAAATATTTGGTTTCTTTTTGTTTCTTTAATTTTATAGTATAGGTGCCTTGTAAATTGTAATTATTTGTAATGTAAAATCTAAGTTAAATTTGCGAAAAAATTAGAATAAAATGGTGATTTTTGTTCCTTCTTTGTATTTGCTCTTAACAAAAACCTTGGCATTATGAAAATTGGCGCCATGCTTTACAATGGAAAGCCCCAGTCCTGTTCCACCTATTTCCTTAGAATGACTTTTGTCTGCCCGATAAAATCTTTCAAATATTCTCCCGATATCCTCGTCTTTTATTCCATTTCCCGTATCTTCCACCGACAAATTTATTCCATCGTCATTTTTTAAAATATTCACATAGATTTTTCCACCGGTTTTATTATATTTTATGGCATTGTCAATCAGATTAAATATCATTTCCTCAATAATCTGCTCTGCCCCGGTAATTACCAGATGCTTTCCTGAAAGAAACATTTTGATATTTCTCTTTTCCGCTGCCGCCTCTAAATGTCCCATAACTGCCTGACTTGTTTCATATAAGTCAATTGGTTCCATTTTCACGGCAATATCCTTGCCATCTAACTGGGAAAGCTTAATAATATCACCAACTAAAATAATTAATCTTTGTGCCTCTGAATGTATTTTTCCTGCAAATCTTGTAATGTCCTCCTCTTTCACCATTCCGTTTTGAATTATTTCCGCAAAGCCGGATATGGAAGTAAGAGGTGTTTTTAATTCATGGGATACATTGGCAGTAAAATCCCGCCTTAAATTATCCTGCTTTTCATGTTCCATGTTAAGCTGCTCTATCTGTTTATCTATCTGATTGTTTTGCTTTATGATTTTATCTATTAAAGGTTCAATTTCATCATATACCTTTTCCCTGTCAGGTTCATTTAAATCGATTTGATTTATTGGTGTGGTTACTGCCTTTGAAACCCTTCCTGCCATATATGCCGCTATAAGAATGGCAAAAACCATAACACATATCATGGGAAATATTGTATCCATAAGTGTTGACCACACTGTAGACATATCCTTCGACAATCTTAGTACATCTCCGTTATTAAGAAGCTTTGTTACATTTATTGTTTTCCTTGATAGTGTATCAGAGTATCTTTCAGAATAACCTGTACCATTTTCTCTTGCTTCCCTTATTTCTTCCCTGTCATTATGATTTCCTAAACTGTTAATATCATTTCTATTGTCAAATAACACCTTGCCGGAACTATCTACTAACGTTATTCTGTGTTTTCCACTTAAAGATTTCAAAAAGGCCACACCATTCAGTTCTACTCCGCTTGATGTGGCCGTTAATTCGCCCTTTAAGGCTGCAATATTTTGATTTGAAAAACTTTTGTAAACGATTACTACAGTTAGAATGGTAGTTAATGCTATTACAACAGAAGAAATGATAAACATATTAAGAAAAATCCTTTTGCTCATTTTCTTTATTCTTATCATTTTTATTCCTCTTAACTATTACTTATTTTATATCCTACACCACGTATAGTCTTTATTACATTGCCTGCAGTGGTTAGTTTCTGGCGCAATGTACGAATATGTACGTCTACTGTTCTACTTTCTCCGTCAAATGAGTAACCCCATATTTTATTTAAAAGCTGATCTCTTGTAAGGACAATTCCTTTGTTTTTTATTAAAAGACATAACATTTCAAATTCCTTTAAAGTAAGAATTACTTCCTTACCATCCACCTTTACTATATGCTTTGCCGGACACACATATAGATTATCTATTGTGTAATCTGACTGATAGCTGTTAAATTTCGACCTTCTTAGAAGTGCCTTAACCCTTGCTACCATTTCCATCATACTAAAAGGTTTTGCAATGTAATCATCAGCTCCACTTTCTAAACCGTTTATTTTATCATATTCACTGGTTTTGGCTGTTGCCATAATTACCGGAACCCTTTCCGTCATGGGATTTTTTCTCAGTTTTTGAAGTATCTCTATACCGCTTTCTTCCGGAAGCATCACATCCAGAATAACCAACGACGGCATTTTTGTATTTAAGGCTTTCCAGAAATCCGATGGTTTTTCAAAGCCTTCTGCCTGTATTCCTGTACTATTTAATGTATATACAACCAGTTCTCTTATACTGCTGTCATCTTCGACTAAATATACCATCTTACCGTCCTCCTTTATTCCAGAATAATCCTCTTTTGTAATTTTTAAGTTAATCCTATGTAAATTTTAGGTCAAATTATAAATTAATTATTCACCTTCATAATGAGTTCCTAAAATGGAGTATTCTACCCATCCGGCAATATTTGTTGCATGGTCACCAATTCTTTCCAAATACTTGGCAATCATAAGAGTGTCAATACATTCCTCTCCACCTTCAGTATCTTCAGCAATTTTAGAAATAAGTTCTTTCTTTATTTCATCAAAATAGTTATCAACTACATCATCACTTAAAATAACACTTTTTGCCTTATCTAAGTCCTTGCTTACAAAGGAATCAACACTTAAAGTTACCATTTTAATAACCTCATTTGCCATATCATTTAAATGTACCTGATATTTTAAATTGCTGTCCTTTATGTATTTGGCAAGTTCCACTATGTCTGATGCCTGATCACCAATTCTCTCCATGTCCGATATCATTTTAAGGGCTGAGGAAATCACTCTTAAATCCCTTGCTACCGGCTGTTGTCTAAGTAAAAGCTTCATACAGATATTTTCAATAACTCTTTCTTTTCTGTCAATTTCAGCATCTGTATCAAGAACTTCTGCCTTTAATTCCTCATTGGCATGGTCCATTGTCATTTTAATTGCAGCAGCTATAGCCTGCTCACATAATTTTCCCATTTTAATCATTTCATCATTAAGATTATGCAACTGTTCATCAAATTTATTTCTCATAATTAACCAAACCTTCCTGTTATATAATCTTCTGTTCTCTTATCCCTAGGCATTGAGAACATCTGCTCTGTATCACCGAATTCAATTACTTCACCTAATAAAAAGAATGCTGTTTTGTCTGATATTCTTGCTGCCTGCTGCATATTATGAGTTACCATAATTACCGTGTAATCCTTTTTAAGTTCCACAGCCAAATCCTCTATTTTGGATGTAGAAATAGGGTCAAGAGCTGATGTAGGCTCATCCATAAGAATTACTTCCGGATTAACTGCCAATGCCCTTGCAATACACAATCTCTGCTGCTGTCCACCGGACATTGCCAAAGCACTCTTTTTAAGTTTATCCTTTGTTTCATCCCAGATTGCTGCCTGCTTAAGTGTTTTCTCCACAATCTCATCTAACTTAGCTTTAGAGTGAATACCGTGGGTTCTAGGCCCGTAAGCAATATTGTCATATATGCTCATTGGGAACAAATTAGGTTTCTGGAAAACCATTCCTACTCTCTTTCTAAGAATATTTACATCCATGTTTTTATAAATATCTTCACCGTCTAAGGTGATAAGTCCCTCAATTTTACAATCCGGCACTAAATCATTCATTCTGTTAAGCGATTTTAAAACTGTTGATTTACCACATCCTGAAGGTCCGATAAATGCCGTTATTTCATTTGGCGGTATATTAAGATTTACATTTTTTATTGCATGAAAATCACCGTAGTGAAGTTCCATATTTTGTATGTCAAATTTTCCCATTTTTTATTCCTTCCCAACTTTCTTTGCTGCCAGACCTGACAGTCCGTTAATAATTAATACAATTACAAGAAGTATTACTGCCGTAGCATATGCCTGATTAGTGTACAATCCTTCATTTAACAGCGAATACATATGTACCGCCAGGGTTCTGGTAGATGAAAACAGACTCTTTGGCACTTCTGCCACTGTTCCTGCTGTAAATATAAGAGCTGCACTTTCTCCTACAATTCGTCCAATGGCAAGAATTACTCCCGATAGTATTCCGGGGATTGCTGCCGGAAGAACAATAACGAATATTGTTCTAAGCTTTCCTGCCCCAAGTCCATAGCTTCCTTCTCTAAACATATCAGGAACTGCCAAAAGAGATTCCTCGGTAGTTCTTACTATTGTTGGTAAAACCATCATGGTAAGGGTAAGTACACCTGCTAACAGTGAGTTTCCCCACTTAAGTAATAATACAAATACAATAAATCCAAAAAGACCAAATACAATAGAAGGAATACCTGCTAATGTTTCCGTTGTAAGTCTTATTACCTTAACTAATTTTGAGTTTCTCTTTGAGTATTCTACCAGATATATTGCTGCTGCAATTCCAATAGGTACTGCTAATAACAGTGTTAAAAATACCATTATAATTGTGTTTATAATTGCCGGCGTCATTGATACATTTTCTGTATTATACTTCCATGCAAATAAATCCGGTGTTATATATGGGATTCCATTTACAAGTATGTATATAACCAGATAAATCATTGATGCCACCGTAATTGTAACGGCTAATAATATTAAAATGAGCATAATTAACGAGCCCGACTTTCTCAAATATTCTTTTACTTTATTCATAACCATTCTCCTTAACTCTCACTTCTTCTATTTAAAATCGAGAAACATACGTTTATCATTAAAATAAATACAAATAATACAACTGCCGTGGCAATAAGTGCCTTTCTGTGTAACCCTGTGGAATAAGCCATTTCCAACACAATGTTAGTTGTAAGGGTTCTTGTTCCGCTAAGAATGCTGTCCGGAAAAATCGGCTGATTTCCTGCTATCATAACTACAGCCATTGTTTCACCAATTGCTCTTCCCATTCCAAGAATTATTCCTGACATAACTCCTGACTTAGCAGCGGGTATCACTGTTTTAAATATGCTTCTTTCCTTTGTCGCTCCCAGCGCCAGTGCCCCTTCAAAATAACTGATTGGCACTGCTCTTATAGATGATTCCGCAGTGTTAATTATGGTAGGGAGAATCATCATCCCAAGGAGGATAGATGCTGCAAGAATCCCTTTTCCGCTGGTACCAAATATATCCTGAATAGCCGGAACTATCGCTACTAAACCAAAGAAACCATATATAATAGAAGGTATTCCGGCCATCAGGTTAATGATAGGTTTTATTACTTTATATAATGTAGAGGGACAGTATTTTGCGAGGAATACTGCAGTAAGAAGACCTATCGGTACACCTATTATCATTGCACCGGCAGTAACATAAATACTGCCAATAATCATTGGACCTATACCGAATATTCCCTGACCCGGCTTCCATTCCGTTCCAAAAAGAAATTTGATAGGCCCTATTTCCTGTATTGCCGGCATACCATTAGCGAACATAAATATACAAATAAGTACAACTGCCGCAATTGATATACATGCACATACAAGAAATACTATTTTCATTAAGAATTCTAATCCTTTATTCAAAATAATTACTCCTTAACTGACTATGCAAGAAGCACCGCCCATTAAAATGGTACGGTGCAATCCTGAAAAATCATTTACTATTTAACGTCTTCCCACTTTGTTGTCTCACCTGTATAAATTCCCTTAATCTGGTCACTTGTAATATCTGTTAATGGGTTAGCGTTGTTTACGACAACTGCGATACCATCCATTGCAATCTGTTTTGATGTAAGACCTGCTGATAATTCTTCATCCTTCAATTCTCTAGATGACATACCAATCTGTGCTGCACCTTCTGTAGCTGCCTGGATACCTGCTGAAGAACCTGATTCCTGAATTTCAATTGTTACATCAGGGTTAATTGCTGTGTAAGCATCTTTGATTTTGTCCATAAGCGGTGAAACTGATGTTGAACCTGCTAATGTAATCTTACCCTTCTGCTTGCTGCCTGTATATTTTCCTTCCGGAGTAAGTCCAATATATCCTTCATCATTTACAATCTTCTGTCCTTCTTCGCTCATTACGTAAGAAATGAAGTCTTTATCTAAATCTGAAAGCTTATCCTCCTTGTAGCAAATGTTAAATGGTCTTGATACTTTATATGAGCCTGCCTTAACATTTTCTGCTGTTGCCTCAGCTCCGTCAACCTTAAGTGCCTTAACATCTGTTGATAAAGAACCAAGAGATACATAACCGATTGACTTTTCATTCTGACTTACTGTCTTAAGCATTACTGATGTACTGTTTGTGATTTCTGCTGTCTGGGTTGTAATGTCGTTATCCTGATCATCAACTATTCCCATAAGTTCTACGAAAGCTCCTCTTGTACCTGAACCATCCTCTCTTGAGATAACTGAAATATCTCCGCTCAGTGCTGTTGATGCATTTGTTCCTGCATCTGTTGTCTTATCATTTGATGAACTTCCACATCCTGTAAATGCCATTGTTGTAATAACTGCTGCAGTCATAACTGCTAAAAATTTCTTTCTCATTTTGTTTTCTCCTTTAAAAAATCAATTATTTTTTTCCTTTCACGATGTATAATATTAGACTTATGTAAAAAGCAATGTCACGTTAATGTTAAATCTATTTAAAATGTGGTGAGAATTTTTAAAGGGTCTGGCATCGCCAGACCCTTTAAATAAACTCTTCTATAAATTGACAAACTCTCTAAAACTTTGATGTTCCCTTTAATATTCTTCAATTGTATATTTTCCGGTAGGTGGATTGTCTCTAAAGAACTGCTCCACCTGTGAGTCTTTCTTACAGTGAATCGTCAAACCTTCTAAGCCTTCCTCTGTGTCAAATATTCCTTTTTGCATATTTTCCACAGTTTCCGGGAAATATATATCCTTTATTTCACTGTCACCAAAAGCCCATGTTTCTATTCCATTTACACCTTCTTCAATTACTACCGTATCAATTTTAGAAAAAGAAAATGCTCCGCTTTCTATCTTTTTAACATTAGAAGGAATTGTAACTTTTTTCGTATTTAATCCTCTTTGATAGTCAGCGGACATGGCATTTTCGGCTATTGTATTTACTTCCTTCGGAATAGTAATTTCTGCTGCATTTCCAACATATGCTAAAAGATTTCCCTCTCCGTCAATTGCGAAACCATTATCGTCAACCATTCCTGATTTTTCATAATACCTGTTGGTTGAAAGATTAGCTTCTAACTGGTCTGCCGCACTATCCTCCCGGGAGAAATAATCAATCCTGTCATTATCCTTATCTTCCGTGTAAAAATATTTCCGAAGCTCATATTCCGATACGTTATCTTTATCTATTACATCCTTAAACTGCTCTTTTTCATCAAAATAATTCATGTAAATAGCCTTATTTCCCAGTTTAAGCTTATGATTTTCTATGATATAAGAACCTGAATCCATCTTATTTCCAGACAAATCCTTTTCTTCATATTTACCACCCTCAGTAAAAGAGACAACGGTTATTTCATCCAAATCAACCTTGTACCACTTGCCTGCAATACTTAGTTTGTCATAATCAACTACGTACTCATAATTGCTATTTTTAATATATCTAATAATCCCAAACATGCCAAAAATAACAAGAATTATTACAACATCAATTATAAGAAGTCTTCCGGTGGTGATTTTTCTGCCACCTTTTGCAGCGGATGTTTTTGGCTTATCAGCAAGATTTGTTCCCTTAGCTGAACTTATCCTTTTAACGGTATTTAATCTTCTAATGCCAGACCTCTTCTTCGCTCTTCCTCTAAAATGTATCTTAGTATGATTCTTTATCTTCCTAGTTGTCCGGATAGTTTTATTATTTATGAGTTTTATATTCTTTTTAATAACAATTTTACTTTTGCTCATTATATCTAAAACTTCTTTCTTAACCTTATTTATTATTTTGCATTAACTATTTTCCGGTTTTAACCTTTTTAGTTGCTGACCAGCTACCGGTTATTCTGTAGCCAAACTGATACCCCACTGCCCTTACTCTGATATAATACCTTGTATTTTTCTTTAGGCCCTTTATGGTATATCTGTTGGTTTTTACGGTCTTGGTTTTAGCCTTCTTAAATTTGTTGTTAGTAGAATACTGCACCTGGTACTTTGTAGCATTATCCACTTTTCTGTATCTTATTGAAACCTTATATTTTTTAGACTTCTTTGATAATTTTTTAGCTTTGCTTACAGAAGATATCTTTGCTTTAGCAATTTTAAGCGCCGGCTTAGGTGTGGATTTCTTTCCATCTTTATTTAAATAAGATGCATATGCTAAATACTTTCCTTCTTTAAAATCAACCCCTAAATAAACCGTAGACTTAAAATACTTAAGGGCAATGGTGCCCTGAGACTTTAAGCCGTTGTTTTCCTCACGGGTGGTGGAATTTTCCTCTATTGTACGAGGTGCACTGACACTTGCTATATGAACAAGGGACGCTCCGGTAGCTTTTTTATTAATATTTCCAATATTTAAATTAGAATTATACTTCTGCTGGTCATATGCCCAGTGGGAATGTCCGCTAAACATGGTAACATTTGGATACTTATTTAAAAGTTTTCTAAATCTTACCTCATCAGAATTTCCAAATATATATGTCAAGTCATAAGTGTATCCCCCCGGATTTTTAAGGTTTCCCACAGCCTTTGTTGCATCTCCCTTTTCATCTGCAAAATATGTGTGGAAAAACAGGTAAACATTTTTATTGGCATATGTATTTAGATTTTTCTCCAGCCAGTTAAGCTGCTGCTCGCTTACAATAGAAATATTTTTTCTGTAAAATCCCCTTGTCTGACTGAAAAATATAAATATATCACCATTTTTTTCGTAAACAAAATCAACACCGTTAGAACTTATTGTACGGATATTTTTGTCAGAAGTTCTTTTAGTATTAACCTGCTTTGCAAAAGACTTAACATGTGCTTCCTGACTTCCGGTCCAGGAAACATCATGGTTTCCCATACATGTATAAACCGTCATGCCAGGATATTTATTTATGGCATTATTAAATTTTTTGTAGGAATCATCCTCACCCTGATTACTTAAGTCTCCTGTCATTCCTACAAAATCAATATTTCTGTCGTTTATAAATTTAAGGGCATTATTAAAAGCCGGTACTGAATCATCCTGTGAATAGTCATTATATCTGTTAAAGTGAACATCACTCATAAGACCAAAACTATAGGAAACCTTTCCCTCATTAAACTGTTTGCTTTCCGGTATGTCACACTTGTAAGGAGTTTTAGTTTCTTCTTTATAAACAAGAACTTCCTTTGCTCCCTCAGGTATAACTAAATATGGAGAGGTAATCCGATAACTGCCCTGATATTCACTGTTATTATTTACCTCGTCTGTAGTGATTGTGCCAAATTCCGTAAACTCAATGTTATCATATTTTAATTTGTTACCTTCTCCGTCGCCCCAGTATAAGTCGTATGAAGCTTTCTCATTGGTAACCAGCTTCACGGTGCCATATGCCGATGCTGCATTAAAGTTGGCAAAATTATATGTTACTCCCAAATCTATAGGAGCCGCACCGGTGACTGTGGCTAACGCTCCTAAAGGATATCTGGAAGAAAGCCCTAATACAAGTACTATAATAAGCACTAATGATACAAAGCGTGCTTTAAATGCTCTATTATTTGTCATCTGTTCATATTCCTCCCGCTAAATGTATTACTGGCAAAGCTTTGCCACTATCTGGTTTATAACTTTTCCGTCGGCTCTTCCTTTAAATGCCGGCATTACAGTTTTCATAATCTGACCTTTGTTCTTTGTAGCAATAACATCAGCGAATTTTTCAGTAAGTTCAGCTTCTACCTCTTCTGCACTCATAAGCTTTGGTGCATACTCATTAAACACATCGTATCTTGCCTGATACTCTTCAATTAAATCTGTTCTGTCGGCAGGGCAACTGTCAATCTGTTCCTTAACTGTCTTTAATTCCTTTAAAATAACTTTATTTACCATTTCTTCAGGAATATCCTCCCTGCATCCTGCGTCAATCCCTGCTTTCTTTACCGCCTGAATCAATGCTGAAATTGATTCCTTTCTAGCTTTATCTCTAGCCTTCATGGCTGCAATCATATCTTTTTGTAATACTTTAATATCCATTACTTAATACCTCTCTTTCTCTATCTATTCTACATTTCAAAAATTCTATGGTCAACCCTGTATATGTCTTTTTTTAACATATATTCACAGAGACTTTTTATTTTCTTTTTCCTTTTTTTACGGCAGCTCTTTCCTTCTTTATCTGACGGGGTTTTATAAGGCATTTTTTATCAAAACCAATTAAATCTTCCCTGCCTGCAATATGAAGTGCTTCCTTTACCAGCTTGTAATTTTCAGGCTTACGATACTGCATCAATGCCCTTTGCATAGCCTTTTCGTGAGGATTTTTAGGCACATACACCAGCTCCATGGTTCTTGGATCAACTCCGGTGTAATACATTACCGTAGACATGGTAGATGGTGTTGGGTAAAAATCCTGAACTTGCTGGGGATTATAGCCTATATCCCTTAAATACTCAGCTAACTTTACTGCCTCCTTCATATCAGAACCCGGATGTGAACTCATAAGATAAGGCACAACAAACTGTTTTTTCCCTTCTTTTTCATTCATTTTATAATACTTGTCTATAAACTTCTCATAAACACAATGAGGCGGCTTTCCCATATAAGATAAAACCTTATCGGAAATATGCTCCGGTGCCACCTTAAGCTGCCCGCTTATATGGTATCTTACAAGGTCGTTGAAAAACCTGTCGTTCTTATCCTCCATAATATAATCAAACCTGATACCTGAACGGACAAAAACCTTCTTAATTTTGGGAAGTTCCCGAAGTTTTCTAAGTAATTTTAAATATTCACTGTGGTCGGTATCTAAATTTTTACACGGAGTCGGCCACAAACACTGCCTGTTTTTACAAACACCTGAAGTAAGCTGTTTCTTACATGATGGATGGTAAAAGTTGGCTGTAGGACCTCCCACATCATGAATATACCCTTTAAAATCAGGCATTTCCGTTATTTTCTTTGCTTCATTTATAATAGACTCATGACTTCTTGTCTGAATAATTCTTCCCTGATGAAATGTTAATGCGCAAAAACTACATGCCCCAAAACATCCCCTACAACTTGTAATGGAAAACTTGATTTCCGAAATAGCAGGTATGCCTCCATCCTTTTCATATATAGGATGATATGTTCTCTCATATGGCAAATCATAAACATCATCCATTTCCATTTGGGTAAGTGGCTCCTGAGGTGGATTTTGCACCACATACACTCCGTTAGGGTATGGTTCCACTAATGTTTTTCCATTATAAGGGTCTGTATTTTCACTTTGTATCTTAAAGCTTTTGGCATAATTTAACTTATCCTCCTTCATCTCATCAAAAGAAGGAAGGATAATGGGGTCATATGCTAAAGACAAATCTCTTGTTTTAAAAACCGTTCCCGGTATATAGGTAATATCCTTAACATCCATTCCGCTATCCAATGCATCTGCAATTTGAACTATGGATTTTTCACCCATTCCATAACAAATAAGATTAGCCTGGGAATCTAACAAAATAGAATGTTTAAAGCTGTTACTCCAGTAATCATAATGTGCCATTCTTCTAAGGCTTGCCTCTATTCCTCCTATAATAACAGGCTTATTCTTATAAGTTCTGCGAATGAGATTTGAATATACAACTACTGCATGGTCAGGTCTTTTCCCTATAACTCCTCCCGGAGTGTAGGCATCTGTTTCCCTTCGTTTTTTTGAAACATAATAATGATTTACCATGGAATCCATGTTCCCACTCATTATTAAAAAACCAAGCCTTGGTTCTCCCAGAATATTTATGCTGTTGTCGTCCTTCCAGTCCGGCTGTGAAATAATCCCCACAGTGTATCCATGTGCCTGAAGAACCCTGCTGATTATGGCATGACCAAAGGATGGGTGATCCACGTAAGCGTCACCTATAATATATACAAAATCCAGCTGTTTAATTCCCTGCTTTTTCATATCTTTTTTTGAAATCGGTAAAAATGCCATAATCTTCTCCACTCCATAAATCTCTTATTTGTTACCTGACATCCTTATATCATAGTATATAAAATGATTGCTTTCAACGGATATTTTAATTAATTAAGGTATTCCCATAAAGGAAAAATAACTGCAAAAAATACTAATCAGGGAGTACAATTTGCAGTTAATATTCCATTAAAACACAATTAAATTATTTATTTAAGACTTGCTTCTGCTTCCTCTAAGCTTTTGTAACCCTGCATCTTAGCAGTGTTTTCAATAGTCATTTCTGCTAAGTTTTTATTGTTTTTATATAAATCCACAATAAAATCTGCATACATAAGCAGAAGCCTGTCTGAGTATGTCAAAAGCTCTCCCTTTAAGTAGGTTTCATAGCTGGCATTATACTCATAGTCAGCATCACTGGTAATATCCCTTGCATTAGCTGCAAGCTTCGGATAGCTTTTGGCAAAATCCTTCATCCATTCCACCTGAATTTGTGCAATCTGATTTACGATTTCCTTTGCTTTTTCAGATTTTGGTGGGAAATTATCCTTAATTTCCTCATATTCCTCAGGCACCGTACTTTCCATCATTCTGCCATACTTTTCAGTAATCATATTTATGCCTTTTTCCTTATTATCAAGCCACAAATCCCTAATTGTAATAAGCATGTCATCTGTCCATGTAAGGTACTGGCTTTTTCTCATTACATAAAACACCGGCCAGTTATCCTGACATTGTGCCCTGCCCCCTTTATTATTTACCTTGTCAAAAGCGTCAAATTCCAAATGAATAATATCGTTAATTACCTTTTCCCTGTCAAACTCTGCCTTGCTTACAATTTCCGGCACATAATCATTTAGAAAATCAGAATTTATATTATTAACAATTCTCTGATTCTTAAGCTCATTTATTATCATTTTGGCAACTTCTTCTATAATAACTGCCGCCTTATCTTCTTTATTATATGAGGTATTATCATAAGCATAATTATCCCATACCGCCTTCTGGCTGTTTAATACCGACAATTCTTCTAATAAATTCATAACCTGCGGCATAAGTTTATACTTCTTAATTCCTGCTGCCATCCACTTGTAATACGGAGAATACATGCCATTTAAAATATATATGCAGTGCATGGTACTTTTAATAAACTCCGATATACATATATTGGCACTAACATAATCTTTCCTTGCCATTGAACGGCCATAATTACTTTGACCTGTCTGTGCCATTTTTGACACTTCTCTGGCTAACTTAATGATTCTTGCTTTCTCCGGCTGACTTCTGAAGTGATTTCGTATATCTGTAAAAATACCCTCATTATCTCTAAAAACCTCTCCGTTAGTCACTGTTGCTAACTTGTCATCATCAATATCTATCCACTGGGAAACCTTTTCGGGACTTTGTCTGTAACCTGTGTATTTTTCGTAAAAGTCTCCAATAAGGCATACTCCCAATCTGCCTTTAGCCATTTCAGTGTCCATTCGTCTGACACCCATATATTCTTTAGGCAACTTCTCATATTCTGCCTGAAGTTTTTCCCCTATAAGGTCGTAAGTGGACTTAGTTACCCACATGGAAAATCCCGGACCGAAATCATGGTCTCTTGAATAAATATCATCAAATCCAAACCGTTCTGAACCTTCTCCCACAAATCCCACGGCAATTTTATCTTCATATTCTTTAAATTTTTCAGCAATCATAGGTGCTCCATATTCTTCATAAAAGCCCTTGGCAAGCTGCAACCCCGATATGTTTTTTTCCGTATTCCTGTTTAAATTTCCTTCTATGTTTTTAAGCTTATTTTCTACCTTTTCCAAATTATCTTTGGTAATTTTATAAGCTGTTCCTTTTCCCATGTTAATTTCTATTTCCCCTAAAGCTTCCCTGTATAAATTTTCTGCTTCATAGTACTGGTGCTTTTTACACATTGCCCCTGCCATGGCACATAATGCCCCGCTATAATGGAAGTTCTTAACTTCATCCCTGCGGTATATTTTCAAAGCCTTATTTAAATATTCAACGGCTTCATCCACTTTATCTAATTCCACTAAAGATGCCCCTAAATTAGAATAAGTGGTGGCAACCTCTATTTCTGCCCCCTGTATATTTTTAATAATAGAAAGAGCTTTTTTCAAATGTGCCACTGCTGTTTCATAATCTCCTATTTCCTGATATAAAAGGGCAATGTTGTTATGTAAACTTGCAAATCTGTAATCATTACTATCAATGTTTCTTTCGTATATTTTAAAAGCCTCCATATAATACTGAAGTGCTTCTTTTAGCAATCCTGCTGCTCTGTGGGCATTGGCAATATTTTGAAGGGAAGTTGCATAATGGACACTTCCCTGTATTCCCATTTTCTGCATAACGTCAATGCATTGATGACATGCCTTAATGGATTTCTCATACTCACTAATATCCCTGAAAAATCCCATCATTTCATTTAGAATGGTAAACTGAGCAGAAAGGTCATTTTCCCTTACAGCCTCCTTGTAATTTTCCTCCAAAAAAACCGGAACTTCATTTATTTTTTTCTTTTCAAATAAATTATCTAAACTATTTAAAAACTTCTCAACATCCATAACTGCCTCCAAATCCTATATAACCTAACTATACACGTTTCTTTACGGCGGAAACTACTCCAAAAATAATAAACACAGCTAAATTTACCACCACTACGCTAGCTCCTGCCGGTATTGAAAATACATATGAACATATGAGTCCTATGGTAAAGTTTATAACTGCTAAAATTGCCGAACAGATAGTTACACTGATAAATGACTTAAATATTCTCATTGATGTAAGCGCCGGGAATATAATAAGACTTGATATTAACATGGCACCCATCATTTTTATTCCGATTACCACGGTAATTGCCGTGAAAATTGATATAAGGGTATTGTAGTTTCCCACTTTAACTCCCGTAGCCTTTGAAAAGTTCTCATCAAAGGTTACTGCAAAAATTTTGTGATAACAGAATATAAACATTACAATAACCACTGCTGATAAGCACACGCTAATTACCACATCATCCTTTGACATGGCAAGTATGCTTCCAAACATATAACTATATACATCTGTGCTAAGACCTGTTGTAAGTGAGGTTACAATTACACCTATGGCAAGTGCCGATGCCGATACCATGGCAATTGCCGCATCACTTCGCATTTTGCCGTTTTCCGCTAATCTAAGGAGCAAAAATGCTGCCACAATAACTACAGGAATGGCAAATTTAATAGGGGCGAATCCACAGGCTACCGCAATGGATAATGCTCCAAAGGATACATGAGATAACCCGTCACCTATCATGGAATATCTCTTTAAGACAAGGCTTACTCCTAAAAGTGCCGCACAAAGGGAAACTAATACGCCCCCAATGAAAGCCCTCTGTATAAATTCATATGAAAACATCTGACTAAGCATTTTCGCCACCTCCTAAAAACATGTTTGACACATTGGATTTCTTATATTCTTCCACTGTTCCGAAGAAGTCATTTTCCTGCTCTAAATGAAGAATATGGGTAGCATATGTCAGTGCGTTTTTTATGTCGTGGGTTACCATTACAATGGTAACTCCCTCCTTGTTTAATTCCTTGATTGTATCATAAAATTCCAATGCTGCCGCCGGGTCTAAACCGGTTACCGGCTCGTCTAAAATAAGGGCGCTGTCTGTGGCACATAATGCCCTTGCCAATAATACCCTTTGCTGCTGACCACCTGAAAGTTCCCTGTAGCAGTGCTTTTTTAAGTGTGCAATTCCTAATTTTTCCAAATTAACCATTGCCTCTTTTTTGTCCTCTTTGCTGTAGAAAGGACTTTTATGCCTTGTGTTTAGCACTCCTGACAACACAACCTCCCACACACTTGCCGGAAAGTCCCTTTGTGCCTGGGTTTGCTGTGGAAGATATCCTATACCTTTTTTGCTTTTTTCCGCGTTAATACTTATCTTTCCCTGCAAAGGACTAATAAGCCCTAACAAAGTCTTAATAAGGGTACTTTTTCCTGTTCCGTTCTCTCCTACTATGCAAAGATAATCTCCCTGATTTATACTGAAATTTACATTTTTTGCAACTATTCTGTTTTCATATCCTAATGTTACATTTTTACATTCTATATTCATTTTTAACTCCCTGTGTCTACTTAACATTTAGTGCCTTTTTAAGAACATTGGCATTTTCCTTCATAAGGTTTACATAAGTTATGCCTTCCTTAAACTGTTTTTCCGTTATATTATGGCAGGAATTAAACTGATATTTTTTTACTCCTGTATCATCACATATAACGTCTGCCATTGCCTGACTGCTTAATTCCAAATAAAAAATTCCATGAACATCCTTTGCCTTAACCTTGTCTATTAAAAAAGCTACTGTTTTGGCACTAGGCTCCATTTCTCCGCTACAGCCATCAAATGCCGCATAATATTTAAGTCCATATTCCAGTGCAAAATATTTAAGAGGGAATTTATCAGCAAAAATAATTTCTTTCTTATGTGCTTTATTTGTAATACTTCTGATTTCCTTATCAACATTTTTTATCTCATTAATGTAGTCTTTAGAATTCTTATTAAATACATCCTTATATTCAGGCATTTTTTCCGACAGATTATGGCATATATTTTCCACCAGTTTTTGTGCCATAACAGGTGATGTCCATATATGCTCATCGATTTCGTGATGGTGTTCATCCTCATGCTCCGGATTTTCATCACCGTGGTCATGGTCATCTACTGCAAAAACCTTCTCCCGCTCTTCTTTCTCTGCTGCCACCTCTATTTCCGGTTTCACGCAATCTATCATTTTTATTACTGTCTGGCTTTTATTGTCAAGGGATTCTAATACAGTGCTGACCCATGTTTCCAACCCTCCGCCATTGTAAATAAAAACATCTGCATTGTTTATTTTCACCACATCAGCAGGTGTAGGTTCAAAGGAATGGTCATCCTGTCCCGGTGATACTAAAAGCTCCACCTCTATATTATCAATTCCCTTTGTAACTGCCCTTGCAAAATCATAATAAGGAAACAGCGTTGTCATAATCTTTATTTTGTTTTCTTTTTCATTATGAAGGATTTTATTACCGCATCCTACCGTTAAAACAGCCATTGCCATAACAATCATCCACACAGTTATTTTCTTAATCTTCATTTCATTCTCCCTTATTTTGAACATTTACTGCATTTTCCATAAAAAACCGTTCTTTTAGGATTAATACTGAAATGATGATCCACACTTACATGGTTGTATAGCTCTGCTAAATGATGGCACTCCATCTTTTCTACCTGTCCACATTCCTCGCATTCAATGTAGAATCCGTCCTCAGCCTCGTTTGCAATGTATCTGTAACATGCTCCCGTCTGCTTTTCCACATTAATTCGTGCCACAATTCCATCCTGTTCCATTTTCTCTAAATGGCGGTAAATAGTTGTAAGACCTACAGAATAGTTATTATTTTTAAGATATTTTTCAATTTCACTAACAGTAACATAACTGTCTTTATTTAATTCAAGGCATTCCCTTATAGCTGCCTGTTGCTTTGTTTTATATTTTCCTGCCACAATAGTACCTCTTTTCAAATTTGAAAATCATTTTCATTTTCACCCATTGTACTATTGCAGACAGGAATTGTCAAATAAACTTTATTCACTTAACAAATATTTTTCAATTGCTTCGCCACAGCCGTTATGGTCGCAGTCCCTTACCGTAACATCACATATTTTCTTAACATTATCATTAGCATTTCCCATGGCTACCGCAAGTCCTGCCTTGCTTAACACATCTAAGTCATTATCTGCATCTCCTACAGATATAACCTCACTTAAATCTATGCCTAAATAGTCACATAACTTAGCTAAACCGGTTCCCTTGGTAGTTCCTGCAGCTGAAATTTCAAGAGATGTTTTTTCCGCATTTACCATAACAAAGTTTTCTTTTTCCAGTTTTTTTCTTGTTTTTTCACGATCTTCCTGAAATGCATGATATAAATTAAGCTTTAATACATCTACCTTATTTTTTATGGAATACTCTGCAATATTATCTACAGGTGTTGCTACCTTTTCAAATAAGGGCTTGTACGCTCCCATTCCATAATATTCCATATTCTCCATCTGACCTTTTTGAACTAATGATTTTTCTGATAAGACATGTGGCAAAACATCCACTCCTTCTATGGCATCAAATATTATATCCACCTGATTTTCAGGTATTTTGTTTATATAAATCTCTTTTTTCTCTTTTAAATCATATACTAAAGCTCCACTTATGCCGATAATATATCTCAGGTCTTTTATCTGTTCAATATATTCCTGTAATTCCGGTATGCATCTTCCTGTACATAAAACCACTTCCTTACCGGCATTAAATGCTTTGTTTATTGCCTCTAAAGTTGCCTTTGAAATTTTCTTTTGTGAATTTAACAACGTTCCATCCATATCCAATGCAATCATTTTGTACATATTTTATTTCTCCTTTTGTCTTATTTCTTCTTATTATTTCTTATTGTAACAATTATTTTACAATATAAACACTAAATTTTCACGTTTTATGGTTATTATTTAACTTGTAAATAACTTATAGGGAATTTATAGGGAATTATTAGGGAAGTTATTTACTCATTGTTTTTAATTTTTTTATTTTTTTATGAGACTATTTTTAGTCTCCTCTCCTTTTATTATGTATATTGTGAGAGAGGAATGTTAAGTTTTTTAGTTTTTCTCGCTTATCATTCCATTCCCCATTTTTAGGGAATTGAACGTATTGGTCGTGTTAATACGTTCAGACATATGGCAGGTCCCTCCTGTCATATGTTTTCATTAATGGTGACTTGGGTAGGCGCCACGCCTACCCATTTATCATTTTACGGAACTCTAAAAAATAAAAAGAGTGCAATGCAGGACTATCCCCCGCATTGCACCCTTTTTATTATATATTACTTTATTTTACCTTTTCATAAATACTGTCGGTAAGCTGCTTTATAACATTATCAACTTCCTGCTCAATTTCATTCATTGGTACCTTCTTCTGAATACTCTTATCTCTTGTAGATAATTCCACAACACTTTCCTTTAAGTTTCTTGGACTTACAACTACACGTACAGGAACACCTAAAAGGTCTGCATCTGCAAACATTGCTCCCGGTCTTGCCTTTCTATCATCATAAATAACTTCAATTCCCTTATTCTGTAATGTATTGTATAAATTATCAGCAAATTCCTTACACTCAGCATCATCTGAACGTAAGCAGCAAAGATGTACCTGCCATGGAGCAATTGTAATAGGCCAGATTGGACCATAATCATCATGACGTACTTCACATATGGAAGCTGCCATACGTCCCACACCAATGCCGTAACATCCCATAATAGGGTACTGCTCTTCACCGTTTTCATCAGTATACTTAAATCCCATAGCCTTTGAATATTTAGTTCCCAGCTGGAATATATTTCCTACTTCAATACCTCTTGAAATTGTAATATGAGGCTTTCCGCACTGAGGACAAATGCCACCTTCCACAATCTTTGCAAGGTCAAAATATTTAGCATCAGGACAATCTCTTTCAACATTAAATCCTGTGTAATGGGTATCCACCTTGTTTGCTCCTGTTACAAGATAATCTATATCCTTAAGAGAATTATCAAAAAGAACCGTTACCTTTTCATTAATACCTACAGGTCCGATAAATCCTGCTGTAAGGACGTTGTCGTCTTCAATAACTGCCGGATGAATTTCACATCCAAGAGCATTAGTCAGCTTTGTTTCATTAATATCTAAATCACCACGGATAAATGCTACAACATAGCTGTCATCGGCATTTCTCTGATATACAACTGCTTTTGCCGTATTCTCTGCAGGAATATGTAAGAACTCACAAAGTTCTTCTATTGTTCCTGTTCCCGGTGTTGCCACCTCTTTTAATTCCTCTTTAGCTATTGTATTTTCATTTTTAACAATGCTTGGAGCAGCCTCAACGTTGGCACTGTAGCCACACTCAGGACAAATAGCTATTGAATCCTCTCCTGCTGCTGTAAGAAGCATATACTCATGAGAAATACTTCCACCCATCATACCTGAATCAGACTTAACTACTGCTACTTCCGGTATTCCGCATCTTGCAAAGATACGATTGTATGCATCATAGCATCTCTGATAATACTGCTCTAAATCCTCCTGAGATGTATGGAATGAATAAGCATCCTTCATGGTAAACTCACGTACACGGATAAGTCCTGCACGAGGTCTTGCCTCATCACGGAATTTAGTCTGAATCTGGTAAATCATAAATGGATATTTAGCATAACTGTTAGCATATTCACGAACTAACTGAACTGATGCCTCCTCGTGAGTCATTCCCAATACCATCTTGCTTCCTGTTCTGTCTGTAAATCTTAATAATTCAGAACCAACACTTTCGTATCTGCCTGACTCTTCCCAAAGACTTCCCGGAAGTGTTACAGGGAACAATACTTCCTGTCCGTCAATTTTATCCATTTCATCCCTGATAATATTCTCTATTTTCTGTGAAATTCTCTTCATTGGGGGGAACTGTGAGTAAATACCATTTGCCACATTCTTGATATATCCTCCTCTTACCATTAATGCATGGCTGTCAATAAGACAGTTTGCCGGTCTTTCTTTAAATCTGTCCCCAACAAGTTTTGATAATTTCATCTTTCTTTCTCCTATGATATTTATTTTTAGTATAACAACACTAACTAAATTATTTTAATACAGTTTATAAAAAAAATCTATACTCTTTCGGAACTTTCTTTTCGTTATGCCCTATATTTTTCAGCCTCCTTCATAGCAAAGATAAACTAACCTATAGTTCTGCTTAACACTTTTCACCACGTAAACCTCCATATGTCCCCTTATTACTATTCCCTGATTATCCTCTTCATTTTCAAATACCTTTACCGTATTGAAAAAGTCTTGACTCTTTATTATGTTCTTTTTCTTCAAATTCCACCAATCTATCTCCTCTACAGCCGCATCATAAATGCTATAACTGCTGTTTTTCGAATTTTGAATGAGTTTATCTGTTTTGGCAAAATCAGTCTCACTTAACTGTATTTTTGCAAATATCCTGCATCCTTTATAACTCTTCCCATTAAACTCATATTTTTCTTCACAAGTCTTATAATTTATAACTTTTGCATTTAAGGACAGTTTTAAATTGTATTTTGAATTAATAAGATTTATGACATCTATACTGCTAGAATTTAATGTTACTTTTTTTATATTACTCCACTTTCCTTTCACTTTTCCCTTTATTCCTCTTATTCTGAAATAATAATTTCTATTATTTTTTAATTTATATACTTTGCAACTTCTACGTTTTTTTACTGTTTTAATTATTGATTTTTTCATGTTCTTATTTGTAGAATATTGTATTTGATATTTATTAGTTTTGGCTATTTTTTTCCACCCTAACTTAATTGTATTCTTATTTACAATATTTACATACTGTATCTTTCCTTTTGATACTTTATCTTTTGTTTTTTGTGTTGCATAAACGGATTTTCCATTAAATCCCGTTACCAGCATTGTCATTACAAGAAGCCATATGGATATCTTTTCTAATGCTTTTTTGTTTACTCCGTGTTTCATAAATTTTTTCCTCCCATTTAATTGTTTTCATTTTATAAAATAAACGCACCAAACCTCTATTCTGACTTCAGAAGTTTGATGCGCTATGTTCTCTAATCATGTATTTTTCATCCGCCCTACATTTGATTTTAGTATATTATGTTATAAACTTTTTTTCAACATATTTTCCATAATGTCATGTTCTTGTAATAATAAGAAAGCTGTTATATACATTTATTTCTCCATACCCCCATATTGGGCTTGGATATTCCACATCCCGCTCTCTTTTTGCACCTCTTATAAGATAATTTTTAATATAATTAGTTCTCATATAAGGCTCGTTTCCCTGAACATATCCCCACTGAAGCATTTGGGCGCAGCATCCTGCCGTAAGTGCTGCCCCAATGGATGTACCTGATTTTCCGGTAAAACCTCCTGTGGTATTTGGTGCATATACACTAACAGCCGGTGCCACTATATCCGGCTTAATCCGGTTATCCCTTGTAAATCCCCGTCCTGAAGGAGGATATATTGAATTACTTTGATTATCAAAACCACCTACGGTAATTATATTCTGGGCACTTGAAGGCACTGTCAGGGTTCCTTCCGGTTCCGGCTTTAAGAAAAATATATTCTCCGTAAATTGATTGAGATTTCCCCAGATATTGTAAGCTCCGTTTAATATGTTATTTCCGTATACCCTTATAACCCATATGCCTTCCGAGGGATTGATAAACCTTAAAAAAACAAGTTCCTCTCCTGTCCCGGACTCCACTAATCTGTAATCTACTTCTACGGTAGTTCCGTCAAGAAGGAAATTAACAGTCTGACCATAATTTTTTCTTGCAGGTATTCTTGGAATGCTTTCTCCTAAAGGTGATATTAAAGATACGGAAAACACGTCAGGAGTATTTCCCCATAGTTCAAGAGCAAAGCCTTTGGTATCTGCACCTACCCTAAACTCCACATCCTCCGACATTCCATCTCCTAATCTTCCCTGATAATGAAGTCTTGCATTTGCCTCATTTCCACTACATACCACAACACAGTTTCCTATTATCTGCCCCATTTTCCCTAAAAGCTGGGCTAAAGGTGAACCTCCCGTTCTGCTTCCGTTTCCCGTTCCAACTCCCAAAACAATTACCAGAGGTCTGCTATACCTCATTCGTAAATCCATTAAATATGAAACTGCCAGCATAATATCGTTTTCCTGATAGGCATCCACCCCATCCTTTATAAAAAAATGGTCCCGTAAATATTGTTTTGCAGGTTTTAATTTCACCACGGCTATGGATGCGTCAGGTGCGCTTCCCACAAAATCCCTTTGTCTGTCATAGCCACCGCATGCCACTCCGGCCATTATTGTGCCATGACCATTTTCATCTCTGTGAGGTACTACACTATATGGGTTAGTGTCCCCTAAAGCCCTGTTTATATCTACTGCCGTATACAGGCTTCCATAATCAAAACCATCCGGAATATTTCCTGAACTGTCACTTTGATCCCATATTTCCAGTATCCTGGTTTGTCCTGTGGAATTTTTGAAAATACTGTTGGTGTAATCTATACCTGTGTCAATAAAACCAACAATTACATCTCTTCCTGTAAGTTCAAACCCTGTCTGATTTTGAAGCCTTATGGCTCCTGTGGCTGCTACTGCCGTGGTATCCATTAATCCGAATAATTTGGGAATGGAACTGTAAGAATAATTTCTAAGACCGATTTCCCTTATTCTGTCTAAACGCTCATAGGCACATACATACCGGTAATTTATCAGCTGCGGACAATACTCACTGTACTTCTGACGGATGATTTCCGGATTTTCAGCAATTTCCCAGATAAAATCCCCATACTCCTCTGATGTAATTATATCCTGACATTCAGGCATGGTTTCACCTGCTTTTTTTAACAGCCTATGTTAAAAAATTCAATATTATGATATAAGCATAAAAATTATAAATTGCCACTGTTTTTTCCACAAATAAGCAATTTATACTTTTTAACTGCCTGTGGAACATCCTGTAACCGCCGTTGCTGCAAGAGCCATGGCTACTAATAATGCTAATGCTTTCTTTCTCATATCAATCATCTCACTCTCTTTTTAATTTAAAATAAGTATAGATGACTAACCTTAATTAAACTTAAAATTATTTGATATAAATTTAAATATATTTTAAGGGCAAATCTGTTTTATAACAAATCTGCCCTTAGTTTATATAGCATTCAATTTTGGTTTACATAATTTATTCTATGCAATTCTGCCCTCTCATTCCTATAATTGGACCACCTGTTCCGTTAATGTATTCCTTAGTAATTTTTACAGTTCCAATATGGTCATCCTTTGGAATCTCATACATAATATCTAACATAAATTCCTCAATAATTGCACGAAGGGCTCTTGCTCCGGTTTTCTTTTCAATGGCTTTTCCGGCAATTGTTTTAAGGGCATCCTCAGTAAATTCCAGCTTTACCTCGTCTAACTCTAAAAGCTTCTGATACTGCTTAATTATGGCATTTTTAGGATCAGTAAGTATTTTTACCAGCATCTCCTCTGTTAAGCCCTCTAATGTAAATACAATAGGAAGTCTTCCTAAAAATTCCGGTATCATTCCAAACTTTCTTAAGTCATCTCCCGTAACATTTTTTATAATGTTTTTGTCATTATCGTATTTATCTGACAAATCACTCATAAAGCCAATTGCAGCCTGTTTATTTAATCTTTCCTTAATTATGTCCTCTAATCCCGGGAAAGCTCCGCCACATATAAAGAGAATATTCTTGGTATTAACTGTAGCTAAAGGAACCATTGCATTTTTGCTTGTTGCTCCCACAGGAACCTCAACTTCACTTCCTTCTAAAAGCTTAAGCATTCCCTGCTGAACTGATTCACCGCTTACATCCCTGCTTCTTGAGGTGTCTTTTTTTGCAATCTTGTCAATTTCGTCAATAAATACAATACCTGTTTCAGCTTTTTCCACATCATTATCTGCTGCTGCAAGTAATTTTGAAATTACACTTTCAATGTCATCTCCTATATAACCTGCTTCAGTTAAGGATGTAGCGTCTGTTATGGCAAGAGGAACATCCAATAATTTTGCCAGTGTTTTTACAAGGTATGTTTTACCACAGCCTGTAGGCCCAATCATCAGCATATTAGACTTTTCAATTTCTATTTCATCCATTGTATTTGTTGCCACACGCTTGTAATGATTATATACAGCCACTGACATTACCTTTTTGGCATATTCCTGTCCAATTACATAATCATCTAATTTTTCCTTTATAATATGTGGTGCCGGAATTTTATTTATATCAATAACCGGTTCTGTCTTTTCACCATCAGCTTTTTTCTTTTTAATCTTCTGCTTATGAGGTACATTTCGTATAAAATCCTCCGGATTCATCATATGTACCCCCGGCATATTTAAAAGATTCTTTAATTCCTCTTCGCTGATATTTACATTCATACCAACGTTTTGAAAGTTGTTAAAACTCTTTTGCAGACAATCTGTACACACGCATATCCCACCGGGCATATCTATCATTTTTCCCGCCTTACTTTCAGGTCTTCTGCATACGTAACAGATTTTTTCGTAATCATCTTCTTTATTATCTTTAGATGTTTCATTTGAATTAACATCTTTTAACTCTTCTTTTTCTAATTCGTCCTTGTTGTCACTCATACCTGCCTCCTGTTCTCTGATTTCTTTTGTCACAGTGGTAAGTTTATCACATATCACAAAAAACGTAAATAATCGGGTAAGACTGAACTTACCCGATTATAAGGAAATTTATTAATTAATGAAGAAATATTATAATCTATTTCTCATGATGGGGGCTAATTTTGTGTATTAGAAGCACCTACGTCACTGGCACTGGCAAGAGTTACTGTTACTGTTTTTTCCTTGTACTCTCTTCCGTCTGCATAGGCAATCTTCACTTTAACCTTTTCTCCTGATTTGTAATATGCCATTACACTCTTTAATGTATCATAAGATGTAATCTGCTGGTCATCAAAGGCTGTTATAATATCTCCTGCCTGAATACCTGCCTTGTCTGCCGGGCCATTCTTTACAGTCTCGTAAACATATACACCTGTTGGCATTCCATATGCCTCTGAAACATCTGATGTAACATCATATTTGCTGCTGATTCCTAACCAGCCCCGTTCATCTTCACTTACCTTTGTTCTGGTCTGCTTAGTCTCTAAGTTGTTGATAATATCCTTAACTGATGTAATAGGAATTGCAAATCCCATTCCTTCAACACTACTTGAAGTGCTAGAACCGTTAGAAGAATATTTAGCAACATTAATACCGATTACTTCACCTTTTGAGTTAAGTAATGCACCACCACTGTTACCACCATTTATGGCTGCATCTGTCTGAAGAAGTTTCATTTTCTTTTCTTCTATTGTAACTTCTCTGTCTTTTGCACTAATAATACCTGTCGTAACTGACTGTCCATATCCTAATGCATTACCAATGGCAATTACACCTTCACCTACTGTAACTGAATCTGAATCACCTAATGTAGCTTTCCTTATTGTATCTAATGTTTTGCTTGGAATATCTTTTAATTTAACTGCAACAACAGCCACATCTGCATTGGCATCTGTTCCTTTTGTATATCCGTCTACTGCTTCACTTGCTTCCATTCCGTCAAACTGAATTTTTAAGCTGTCAGCACCTTCAACTACATGGTTGTTAGTAACTATTAATAACTCTGTATCTGTCTGGTCAACAATAATTCCTGAACCGGCAGCTTCCTGCTCGTATGTCTGTTTTCTATTGTTACCGCCACCGAAATAATAATCATATATTGAATCATAACTGTTTGACTCAATTAATGTTTTGCTGGTAATGGCTACTACTGATGGCATTGTGTTATCTACAACTCCTGAAACATCTGTTACTGTAACTGCTCCTGATGAACTTGAGCCTGATTTGTTTGTGTTAGTAGAACCAATATCATTGTATGTTTCACCTTCTTTGGTTTCACCCTGTGATAATATACTGTCAATAGTAGATTTTCCATTTTTACTGTTACTGTTTGCTACTGCAAATATTCCCATTATACATGAAACACCTACAAGAACTGTAACAGCCGCCACTGCAATTACAACCGGTAGCTTATTTTTTTTCTTTTTGTCACCATTGTTTCCATTATTCTGATAATTTCCATTGTAGTTACCATTGTTATAATTACTGTTATAGTTGTTACTGTAATTGTTATTATAATTGTTGTAACTGTTCTGAGAATTGTCTCCCTGGGAATAATAGGTATTCTCATATTCTTTGTTTTCTGAGTTTTCTGTGTTACCTGTGTCATTTACCTGCTGTTCATTTTGTGTCTGATTCTCCTCCGGATTTGTGTCAAATCCATTTGTATTTTCATTGTCTAACATGATTCCTACTCCTTTCGACAAATTCTTTTTGATTTATTTTATAACTAGAGTTTACAATTTAGTTGTGATTATTCTGTGTTTTAACTGTTAAAAACCTAAGAATTAAAATGCCGGCACACCTTTTAAGTATGTCGGCACTTTATCCTATTTAATAGAAATCACTTTGTCCTTTGTCATCGTAATCATAATCTGTATTATCAACTGTTGCCGTGGTTTCTTCATTAGAGATAGTCTTTCCTGATTCAATTGGATTGTAACCATCTGAACCGGATGTAACTCCTGTATAACCTGCTACATAATTTTCAACTGCCACTACATTATCGGTAGGCTGATAGTTTTCTTCACCATATAAGAACTTGTGAAGTTCCGATACATTGTTCGACAAACCTCTTGCAACTACATAGCTTGTACCATCATAGGTTCCTGTAGTAAGCTGTGACGGAAATCCCTGACTTCCATTTAATTTAAAATCAAATATAACAGGTATCAGATTTACTATCTCATCAAAGGTAAAACTGGTTGAAATTATTCTGTCTCCTGCCTTATCGTCATTCATTACTGTCTGCACCATAGACTGGAGTTCCGTAATTCCTGCACTTTTTGCCTTTTCAACTAATTTCATCATAACTGAACGTTGTCTTGCAGCACGTCCAAAATCATCTGACACTCTATCCCCTGTATCCGGATCATAAAATGTCGCTTTTCTTATTCTACAGTATGTTGTAGCCTGTAATCCGTTAAGCTTTATATTTTTGCCGCTTTTCTTTACCGGGGTAGCATATTTACCCATGGCATTTGCTGTTCCCAGTAAATGGAAATTAAGCTGTGACAACTCATCATCTGTTAAATTGACTGTTATTCCGCCTAACTTGTCTATGATTTCTGCAACTCCTGCGAAATTAACCGTAACGTAATCCTGAATGTCCAAGTCTAAATTCTTATTTAAAGTATTTATTGCTGCTTCAGGTCCTCCTGCTGCATATGCTGAATTAACCTTAAAATACTTGTTCAGGTTTCCATCTGCATCATATATTCCCAACATGGTGTCTCTGTAAATTGATACCATTTTCACTTCACCTGTTGTGTTATGAATATTTACTACCAAAATGGAATCACTGTTAGAAGCCTCCACTTCACCCTCTCTTGAATCTACACCAAATAAAACGAAGGTGGTGTATTCCTGAGAATAGTTGTACTTAAGTTCATTGGTCTTTAACTTAGTATTATCAAAGTTTGAGTCAAAAACACTGTGTACATATGCTTCACTTCCAAACCAGGAAATAATTTTCTGACCTATAGGTGTTGTTGCCATTCCCTTTATAATTTCAGCCTTCACATTAGGTACAAATAGAATTACCATTGCCGCAATAAGTATTATTCCAAAAATCACCTCAAAAGTTGTAGCAATTCTCTTCCATATTTTAATTGTTTTCAACTGTTTTTCCGGTGTTTTATTTTTATTAGAACTCATGGTCATCTCCCATCATATTTTACTTATTTGTATCCATTAGGATTTTTCTGCTGCCAGTTCCATGAATCTTCACACATTTCCTTAATTCCGTTTTTAGCAACCCATCCTAATTCTTCTTTTGCCAATGTAGGATCAGCATAACATTCAGCAATATCTCCTGCTCTTCTGTCTGTAATTACATATGGAATTTCTTTTCCAACAGCTTTACTTACATTATTAATAACATCAAGTACACTGTATCCGATTCCTGTGCCAAGGTTGTAAACCTTTACTCCCGGATTTTCTTCTATCTTCTTTATTGCCTTAACATGACCTTCTGCTAAGTCTACAACGTGAATGTAATCTCTTACACCTGTTCCATCCGGTGTCGGATAATCGTTGCCAAATACATTTACATGTGGAAGCTGTCCAATGGCAACCTTCATAACATATGGCATAAGGTTGTTTGGAATACCATTAGGATCTTCCCCCATTAATCCGCTCTTATGAGCTCCAATCGGATTAAAGTAACGAAGTAAAATAACATTCCATTCTTTATCTGCAAACTGAATGTCTGTTAAAATCTGCTCTAACATTGACTTTGTCCATCCATAAGGGTTAGTACACTGTCCCTTAGGGAACTTTTCAGTAATTGGAACTGATTCAGGATCTCCATATACTGTAGCTGAAGAACTGAAAATAATGTTTTTAACATTGTGCTGTCTCATTACATCGCACATTTCCAATGTTCCTGATATATTGTTTTTATAATATTCTAAAGGTTTCTGAACTGATTCTCCAACAGCCTTAAGTCCTGCAAAGTGAATTACTGAAAAAATATCATTTTCTTCAAACACCTTTGCCATAGCTTCTCTGTCAGCTATATCATTTTCATAAAACTTTACTTTCTTTCCTGTTATCTGTTCAACCCTGTTCAATGCTTCTTTTGATGAATTGCTAAGGTTATCTACAACTACTACGTCATAGCCTGAATTTAATAACTCAACACATGTATGACTTCCAATATAACCTGCTCCACCTGTTACTAAAATAGTGCTCATTTTTTTCCTCCTGCATAATACTTAATGTCTTATGACATTATTTCTTTTTGGAAATTTTCACCCTGACCCTTACATCATTAACTAATGTAGCGCCATCAGGCAAGGTAACTGAAACATTTACGGTTTCTGTTCCTTCTTTATAATTATTTAAATTAATACTTGCGCCAATGTCATTTAAAGTGATTTTCTTAATAACATCATCTTTTCCCTGAAGTTCAACGTTAATGTTTTTACTTACAAATGCCACTTCATAGGAATTGTTTAATCCGTCTATGGCTATTTTGTCTGTATTAATGGTAAACTTCTTAGACACAAGTTTATTAATTTTAATAACAACGCTTATTACATCCATTTCTCCCTGACCTATATCTGTGCCTTCCGGAAGATATTTTCTTATATTTATCTTCTCCACAGTGTCAGTAGTCTTCCCGGATATATTAATAGTATCACTTATAACCAGTTTTTCAACTGTGTCTAAAACCTCTTTTTTCCCTATCAGGGTAATATTTTCCGGTGATACCGTTACTTTTCCTACATGATATCCTGTCTCAGGAGTTCCAACTGAAGGTGTTTCTATTGGAACCTGCTTTTCATTAAGAATGGTAACTGAAACACTTACTCTCTTAGATGAAAGTTTTATTTTATCAGACTTTAATATATTATCATGCTTGTCATATACATATAATCTGCTTTTTGTTGTAAAGTCCTCATTTTCTCCGTCAATGTCACATCTTGCTACAACACGGTCAATCTTGTCTAGTAATGACTCCGGTGCCTTCACAGTAACCATATTCTTTGAAAGAGTATAGCCACCTGCAACATATCCTTCTTCAGGACTTCCATTATACTCAACAGATACACTGTATTTCTGCTTTTTAACCTGCTCTATGCTGACTTCCAACGTCTGTTTTGACTGCTTCTCAATTGTAATTTTTCTTCCTATATAGTTTTGCACTGCTGATACCTGAACAGGTATTGCATTAACCTTTGATAACTCCTTAAGGGAAGCTGTTGCCGTAAAGTCTTCTGCTGATAACTTACTTACAACTGAACGTTTTCCGGATACTGTAATGTTTACGGTAGCATTCTTGTCGGAATCATATACCATATTCATATCAGTAATTACTTCCTCATGAGTTACGTTAATAGGAATGTTATATATTATCACTGTCTTTTCAGGATCACTTATATTTACAATCATAAGCCAGATTAATGCAGCAATAACAACCGCAATAACCTTTATACCTACGTTGTTTGTAAGGGATGCCTTAATTTTCATCATGGCTTTTTTCATTGCGGTTCCTTCCTTTCCATATTTTTTTCTTTGTTTTAACTTCATCCTTCGCCTGGGCTTTTGTAAGTTCATTCTTCAAAATAGCCGCATCTGCATATCGGATAAGTTTCCCGTCTTTTGCTATGGAAATACTTCCCGTTTCCTCTGATACAATTATTATAATACTGTCTGTAAGCTCACTTAAACCAAGACCTGCCCTATGTCTTGTGCCTAATTCCTTACTAAGAGATGTACTGTCTGACAACGGTATATAACATGTTGCCGCAACAATTTCATCTCCTTCTATTATAACTGCACCGTCATGAAGAGGAGTATTTTTTTCAAATATATTAATAAGAAGCTGACTGGTAATTTTGGCATCAAGCCTGATTCCCGTTTCAATGTACTGTCCTAAGTCATGTTCCTGGGTAATTACCATTAATGCTCCTGTCTTCGCCTTTGCCATTTCAAGGGTAGCCCTTGTTATTTCTTCCACTGACTTATCGCTAAAACGTTCATTTTCCAAAGTATTTCCCAATTTAAATACATTAAACAAAACGTTCTTTTTTCCTAATTCCTCAAGGGCTCTTCTAAGCTCAGGCTGGAAAATAATAACCAAAGCGATAATTCCGACACTTAACGTCTTATCTATAATCCATAAAAGAGTAGTCAGGTGAAAAACCGATGCCACAACCATGAATAATACAAGCACAAGTATCCCTCTAAGTAAAATCCATGCTCTGCTTTTTTTGAACCATAATATAATGTAGTAAATCAAAACTGCAATAACAATTATTTCCACGATATCGCTGGCATAAATGTCAGGTATTGTCAAATATTTGTCTACAAAATTCTGAATATAACTTAATACTGCACTCATCACCCTGTACTCCTTTCTCTATATTTCAATAATCAACTGTTATCTTCTCTTTGGCTGAACCTTTCTCTTTCTTTGAGCGTTAATACGCTTAACATTCATCTCCGGAGCTGTTACGTTTATTTTTGGAACAGCTTTTACATAATAATAATACTCATCATCCTCAAACTGGGTATGTTCTGTCCTTGAATAATCCACTGAAAACAGGAAGAACTGCAATATAAATGCAAGGAGTATGGATATTATCGTCCCTATAATAATCCAAAATATTGAACTTTTTGTGTTCAACATAATACTTCCCACCAAAGTAATTACAAAGTCTACTATGGCTCCTGTAATAATTGCCACCGCCCAGGCATTGTTAATTGTTGCCCTTCTTATTATATACACCACCATTATGGTAATGGCTGATGCAATAACTGCCAACATCATTGCCTTATTATTACTCATCATATTAATAATGGCATTTATGCTAGCTGATCCTATAGTACCATCCGATGAATTAGTTATAACTGTAGCATTATTGCTGATTACATCTATCATATAGTATAATACCGTTCCAAATGCTACCGATACAATAGATACCGGAGAACATATAAGTCCCACTGCTATAGGAACCACAAATGGTATTTT
>NZ_CAKVZL010000002.1:0-25791 GCF_934835595.1 Eubacterium sp. AF15-50 | reverse complement strand
TAACACCAGTAATGCTCCCTGTTTTGGGGTAAATCTGAAAAAGAACAGGAACATTATAAGCATTACAATAAACACCAAGGCTCCCAATTCCAAAGACATGGAAAATATATTTACCGCAATATCTGCTGCCAGTACCAGCACCAGCATACCCCATGTTAAAAATGCTGAAACTACGGATATTATAATTATAACCGGCCACATGTTAATAATATTCATATAACCTATGTTGCTTTTTATAACCATCAATGAAACAAGAACTGCCAGGAATTTTACAATTGGTCTCATAACAACTTCATGTTCTGCATAAAAGTTCTTTAATTTTTCCTTTAATTCAATTAAACCTGTCATTATTCTTCCTCATCTCCTTCTTCTTCCAATTCATCTATAATGGCATCATATTCTAATTCCTGTATTCTATGTAAGGTCTTCAAATCACCATTATATTCTTTAAGGTTCTTTCTGATTTTTCTGAATTTATGTGAAAAAAATGCATAACTAAAAATCATATATACAACTACGGTAATTATATAAAGCAAAACAATAACCACCACAAATACCGTAAAACTTCCTGTTGTAGTCATACTGGCAAAAACCCTGTCAGATTTATACATAAACCACAAAATCAGACAAAGCAGATATCCTACTGTAGCGCAAATAAAAGAACTTAACATTTTTAAAAGCATATAATCACTTTTGAAATACTTGCCTGTGCTGATTTCTTTTTTTTGATTTTTCTGCTCATATAATGACAGTTTTGTCATTAGTATAATCTTTTCATTATTAAGCATATAAATCTCCTAATCATCTAAAAAAGATAGTGGGCATAGAACCCCATAATTATTATGTATTTTATCATAACCTATACATACGTGCAAGCACGGACTCCATTTTCCTCCTTTATACTTTTTCCTGTGACTTCACAGAAAAACTCCCAAAAAACATTTCAGTCTGCTTTTTTAGTAAACCAAAATATTTTTCAGGAGTGTATATAATACTATTTTTCATTATCTGTTTTCTTTTTTATACCTTTTAGCCCCAGACCTGTAAATACTTTTGAAATGATTTCCATTTCCATCATATGTAACTATATCTACACGCATTCTGTATAATCCGGATTTTTTTAGTTTGAATTTCTTATTTGCATAAGCAATATTACTTTTTTTAACTTCACAATATTTTCTGTATTTTTTCCATTTTCCATGACTTTTTCTTAGTATGACAATTCTTATTTTGGTCTTTTTAGTAGTTGCATAGTCATTTTCCGAAAAAACAACAGCTGTTACATTTCCCCTTTTGCTAATACTAAAATCGGTATTTAGTAAAATGTTGCTGATGCTATTTTTTCCATTTATACTTACGGTATTTGATACATTGGCATCTATCATTTCCTGTCGCTTATTTTCTATTTTAAACTTTATATATTTTTTAAGCTCTTTCTTCCTATGTAAACACGTAATTTCTATTCTATATTCGCCGCTATCTAAATAATTCCCTTCAATATTATAAACGTCGTTAATCAAAATGCTGTCAAATTCTCTTTTTCCCGGTTTCACTTTAATATTTCTATGGGTTTTAGTGGAATCTTTTGCCGCAAGTTCTTTCCACTTATTGTTGTCTTTTTTCTGAATGTCAACCTTTTTTACAACAATGGATTGGTTTGAAGCATTTCTTATGGCATAAACCGGCTCTTTTATTTTTTCATCTATTTTTATATTTTTCAGCTGCACATACACTTTAGCCTTATTTTCTCCTGCATATGCCGGGGTGACTAATAATATAGAAGTAACTACAATTACTGCCATTGCTAAAAACAATTTATTTGTTATTCCTGCATTTTTTCCCATTTACCGGTCCTCCAGATTTTCTATTATATTAATTGCAGTTTCCTCATTTGCATCACTGCCCTGTATGTTTACTATATGATAGTAAGCGTTGTCTGTAAAGTATGCAGTAATTCTATTTTCTTCATATATAAATGTTACTTCTTTTGCTCCTACTACCTTTTCCTTTGTTCCACCCTTTGCAATTTTTAAATTAGCGCCGGTGCTTATCGGACTTTCGGTGTAAGTTATGGTTCCATTATCTGATGTAAAACTTTGAACAAATAATTCTTCCGAATTATAATTATCCCTTAGTGCATAGCCCTTTGGAGCATTTTTTATTTGATATTTAATTCCGTCAGATGCAGTGTTTGAATTATCTGATGGTCGGGTTTGATTTTCACTTTTATTTTCAAAACTTATATTTATCATGTCTGTGGTATTATCCACAATTTTGTTCCACAAATTAACGTTAAAGGCATTAATGGCAAAAACATTTACTACAATAAAGCATAGAATAACTGCTGCTATGGAAGTTGCGTATCTTACACATACCTCTGCCCACCGTTTTCCATTAAATTTCTTTTCCGCTTTAATGAGATGAGACATTTTTCTCTCAAATCTTCCTGAAAAATTGTGTGCTTCCACTATGTCCGGCATTTTCTGCATAAATGTTTCATTGTACATAAATAATGCTTCTTTTAAAGCATCCTGATTTAATTTTTTTGTACTATTTCCATTAGACACCACTATAAATCCTCCTCTAAAATTTCAGAAAGCTTCTTTCTTCCGCACATTAACTGCTGTCTTACATTAGTTTCAGTTAATCCGGTTATTTCAGCAATTTCTTTTCCTGAATACCCCAACACATATTTTAAGGTAAGCAGAGATGAAAATTTATATGGAAGCTGCTCTATGGCATTTTTTACTTCATTAACAAGATTTTCGCTGTTGTGCTTTTTTATGTTTGTTAAATCCACATCAAAATCTTCATCTCTTTTTTTCTTTTTATCGTATATTTTCATGGCTTCACGTTTTGTTATAATTGCTACAAAATTTTTTGTTTCCGTAGAAGCAATATCTTTAACCTTGTCCATATTTTTGGCTATTCTAAAGAAAGCCTCCTGAACTGCATCTTCTGAATCTCTATCCTGATGCAATACCTGATAAGCTATGTAATACATTAAGTTCCTGTATCTGTAATACAGTTCTTCAAATCTGTTTTTTTCTTCCTGTTTGTCTATTAGTGATAAATATAGCGCTACCATCTTATCCTCCAAAGCATCTTAGCTTCTGTATTAGTAATCTGCGAATTTTTGAAAATGTTATATAGATTTTTGAAATTTATATGGAGATTATATCATAGATGGAGGGTAGGGGGGGGAGGATGGATTGTGCAGAAAGATTATTACGGAATATTATTGATGCAGCGATAATCTGTATGTGAATGATTAATTGTGCAGGGGAATTCCAAATAGAATGGTGCCTTCGGGTGGGAAATTGTGCTTCCTAATCCGTGAATTTACTTATTTTACATGATTTTTTTGTTATATTTTTAATTTTAATATACCTACGTTCTCTGGAGCTTCTCTCAAGCCTGTGAATCTGCTTTTTTTACATGAATTATTTGATATATTTTCAATTTCAATGTACCTACGTTCTCTGGAGCTTCTCTCAAGCCTGTGAATCTGCTTTTTTTACATGAATTATTTGATCTATCTTCAATTTCAATGTACCCGCGTTCTCTGGAGCTTCTTTAGATTTGTATGAAGTTTAATATTTCTTTGTTGAAAAGTCAAAAATACCCGGATATGAATTATAAATCCATTTTCCGGGTATTTTGCCGAACATTTATTACCATCCAACCATAATATTTCCACATAAATTATTACAACAAATATTTCCATATAAAATAAATCACTACAACAAATGTTTCCACATAATTTACATCATAAAAAGTGTCCCCATATATTACATCATAAACTCTTCCTATGCTTTTCTCCTGTCTAACTTCTTAGACAAAAGCATTCCTACCCACTGCATTATTTGTACCAGCAATACAAGTATAACAATTGTTACAAGCATTATGTCTGTCTGGTATCTGTAGTATCCGTATCTTATGGCAATGTCACCTAAGCCACCGCCTCCTACTACACCTGCCATTGCGGAATATCCCAGAATTGTGCCAAGGGCTATGGTAACTCCCACCAAAAGGGATGTTCTCGCCTCTGCCAAAAGAACTTTCCATATTATAGTGAAAGTTCCGGCACCCATACTCTGGGCTGCTTCAATCACTCCACCGTTTACTTCCTTGAGAGAAGATTCCACCATTCTGGCAATAAAAGGTGCTGCTGCTATTACCAAAGGTACAACAGTAGCTGTGGAGCCATATGTTTTTCCCACAATGGCTCTTGTTATAGGAATAACTAAAATTAATAAAATAAGAAACGGAATACTTCTTAATATATTCACAATTATATCTAATATCTTATATATAAAAGCATTTGGCTTTATGCCGTCTTTGTCAGTAACTGCTAATATGACACCTAAAGGAAGTCCTAATACATATCCGAAAAAAGTGGATGCCAGTGTCATATATAAAGTATCTCTCACGCCTTCTAAAAGCATTGTTATTGTTGTGTTATCCCACATATTCATCCAACTCCTTCTGACTTAAATTAACACCTCCACCAATTAACACAAGTTTTTTTGCTATATTGTTTTTAGGATTTTCAAATAATTCCTTTACAGTTTCAATTTCCACTGCTTCTCCATTTTCCATTACTGCAACGTTGTTGCAAATATCCTTTACCACACTCATGGAATGAGTAATTATAACTATGGTAATGTTTCTTTCCCTGTTGATTTTCTTTAATAAATCCAAAATAGATTTTGTAGTCTGAGGGTCTAAGGCACTTGTTGCCTCGTCGCAAAGAAGTATTTCCGGGTTGTTAGAAAGCACTCTTGCTATGGCAACTCTCTGCTGCTGTCCACCTGACAACTGTGCAGGATATGCCTTTGCCTTATCCTCCAATCCCACTGTTTTCAGCAGTTCGTACGCCCTTTTCCTTGCCTCACTTTTCTTAACTCCGGCTATTTCCATTGGAAAACAGACATTGTCTAAAACATTTCTCTGCATAAGTAAATTAAAATGCTGAAAAATCATGCCGATATTTTGTCTTGCCTTTCTCAACTCCTTGTTAGGAAGCTTTGTCAAATCTTTTCCATCTACGAGAACTCTTCCGGAAGTTGGTCTTTCAAGGAGATTCAGGCATCTTACTAATGTACTTTTTCCTGCTCCGGATAATCCGATTATTCCAAAGATATCTCCCTTTCCCACTTCAAAGCTTACATTTTTTACAGCCTCAACATTTCCGCTTTTTGCATTAAATGTCTTGTTTAAATTTTCTACCTTTATTATTGGTGTCATAATTTTCTCCTAATTTAAGCACCTAAAGGGAGCCTCGGCTCCCTTGGTTAATATTGTATTTTTTATTCAAAAGGAACAACGGCTCCGTTAAATTTTTCATTAATAAACTTCTTTATTTCATCTGATTTAAGAACTGAAATAAGTGCCTTAATTCCTTCATTATTTTCATTGCCTTCCTTTACCGCAATTACATTTACATATGTTTTTGCAGCTTCTGAATCAGACTTTTCATATGCAATTGAATCTTTTTCAACTGAATATCCTGCTTCAAGGGCATAATTTCCATTTAATACTACAAATGCCACTTCGTCTTTTACTCTTGATACCTGAGCAGCCTCTAATTCCTGAATTTTAATGTTCTTGGGATTTTCTGCAATATCCTTAACTGTTGCCTCTAATCCGGCACCATCTTTTAACTTAATAATTCCATTATCCTGTAATAGCAATAATGCTCTTGCCTCATTTGTTGTATCATTTGGAACTGCTATTGTGTCCCCTTCCTTTAATTCGTCAAGCTTCTTTTCTGTTCCCGGATAAATTCCAAATGGTTCGTAGTGGATTCCTCCGGCATTAACAAGATGTGTTCCTTTTTCTTTGTTAAAGTTTTCTAAGTAAGGTATGTGCTGGAAATAGTTTGCATCAAATTCACCACTTTCAACAACATTGTTTGGCTGAACATAATCATCAAATACCTTAATTTCCAAATCCCAGCCCTGCTTCTTAAGCAATGTTTTTGCTTCTTCTAAAATAATTGCATGAGGTGTAGCTGATGCTGCCACTTTTATGGTTTTGCCCGCTGCTTCCTTTGTTCCTGACTCCTTATCAGATGAACCGCAGGCTGTTAATGTTCCAATTGCTAATACTAATGCTAATAATAAATATGTTACTTTTTTCATAATGAATACCTCTTTCTTTCTTAAAATTAATCTATGTAAAATAGTACCTGTGTACTAATTGCTTTCCATGTAACTTTCCCCAATTGTTATTCCGGCATTTTTAAACTCCTTAAACATGAAAAATGGGAAGCACTCACCGAATGCTTCCCAGATATTACTCATATATTTATTTGCTTAAGGTCTAAAAATCCGACGCACACAAACAAGGCATGACGTAATATCTGCGAAAGCAGCACATCATACAGCACATGTATGTATCTTTTACAAGTCTTACTATTGTATGCATCTTTTTTCCTCCTTATATTTATCGTAATTCCTATATATTTAATAGGTTTTGTTTCATGTGTGGTATCTTATCATCTATTTCCTACGGTGTCAATAGAAAATTTATATTTTTTGAAATTAAATATAATACATCTGGTCATCAGTAGCATTATATTCTAAATAATCCTTTTCTAAATCAGCCAACGTAATATTAAGAAGTACATTGTCTAGCTGATCATTGATTATGTCAATAACTGACTCCTTAATTATTCTGTCAGCAACCCTTTCCTCTTCTTCATTTCCTGTAACATCATCCTCAATTCTATATGTTCCATCTAATGCCTCAATAATTTCTCCCACTGCTATTTTTTCGGCAGGCTTGTTTAACAGATAACCTCCCTGAGCCCCCTTAATGCTTTTTACTATTCCGTATCTTCTAAGTCCGGCAAATACCTGCTCTAAATACTGTGGTGATATATCATTACGCTCAGCAATACTGCTTAAAGACACATGACCACTTTTTGAATTAATTGACAGGTCTATTAATGCAGTAATACCATATCTGCTTTTTTTTGATAGCTTCATAATTTAGTTCCTCTTTTTATACAATTCCTATATGTTTAATAGGTTATAAATATTTTATTACTGATTCATATTTTTGTCAACTAATTTATTAAAAGAAAAAGTTATCCCAACCCTTAGGTCGAAATAACTTTTTACTGTCCTATTGCTATTTATTACTTACATTCCTGTCAAATCTTTTATGACTTCGCCTGCTATTATTAGCCCCACTACAGATGGAACAAAAGCATTACTTCCCGGCACCTGTCTTCTCTGGGTGCACTTTCTGGCAGTTTCCGGAGGACATATGCAATTGCTTTTACAGCTTATTGCCATATCCTCTATAGGTGTCATGGCTTTTTCCTTTGAATACACCACTTTTAACTTTTTAATGCCACGTTTTTTTAATTCTCTTCTCATTACCTTAGCTAAAGGGCATACTGATGTTTTGTAAATATCTGCCACCTCAAAGGCTGTAGGGTCCATTTTGTTTCCTGCACCCATGGAGCTTATTATAGGCACATTGCAGGTATTTGCCTGCATTACAAGCTGTATTTTTCCTGTTACCGTATCTATGGCGTCCACCACATAATCATAAGATGAAAAATCAAATTGTTCCGCTGTATCCGGCATATAAAATGTCTTATATATATTTACCTTTGCATCAGGATTTATGTCCAATATTCTATCCCTTGCAACATCTACCTTATACTTACCTACAGTGCTTCTTGTAGCAATTATCTGTCTGTTGATATTAGTAAGACACACCTTATCATCATCAATTAAATCAAGTGTTCCCACTCCGCTTCTGGCTAATGCCTCAACTGTATATCCACCTACACCACCTATTCCAAACACTGCTACTCTGGCATTCTTAAGGTACTCCATTTTCTCTTTTCCTAATAATAATTCTGTCCTTGAAAACTGGTTTAACATTTATTCCTCCATGGCCTTAATTATATCCTGCTCATATGAACGCACGGTAAGTTCATATCCGTGGCATACCACTTCATTATACCCTCAACTGTAAGTGCATACTAAATGTGAAATGGTTCCTTATTGTATTTTTTCAACAACTCCAATGCATCTTTCCTTGAAATATGTTCTCTCATTTCAGTTCTCCCTATCCTATTTGACTAATAGGATTTTACTCCTATGTGTCATCAATTGTCAACAGAAACTATTTTAGCCTGCAATAATCCTGCAATAATCGAAAATAATGAATTTAACCACCTTTTCAAAGCTTGACTGCATTCATCTTAATAAGCTTTCGTCTCACAAAAAAGAGACTGTTTCCACCGTTTATTACGGTTTTAACAGTCTCCATATTTGGATCATTTAAGTATTTTATTTTTATAAATTACCACTTCAAATCAATAACAAGGGCATCTGCGCTGTCATACTGAAGTAATGTACTTTGATCATTTACATCGTCGTAACAGAAACCATATGCCAATCCTACTACTGAATTTTCATGGAAGAATCCTGCATAATAGTTATTTATTGAATTCTTGTAATATTTATTTGGCTTATACCAATTAGAAGGCTCTGTTGCCACACCTCTGTTAAAGGCTGCACAAAGCTGTGCTTCAATGGCTAATTCTACTGAATTACCCCTGGCAAATGCACCTTTTCCTTCTAACACATCCTGAGTTGATGGCTTATCTACCACATAAACAGTGCTGTCACCATCTCTTCTAAACTGAATCTGATTTCCTACAACACGTCCTCTAAAGGAACCTGCCTCGCTACTAAATACTAAATCTTCATTTGTGTACTTAGCCCAGAATTCATTAATATATCCGTCGAAGTAATTAGCATATGCCTGACCTGAATTTAATGCTGCCTTACATGGTGCCATAATACGTTTGTCATTTACACAATACTTATATGCTTCCGGTGCATTCTGTAAGAACTTAGCAAATATTCCATCTCTTGTACCAATATCACCAACTACCTTATCATATGTTTCATACTGTGTATGACCAATAAGTCTTGTAATCATTGGGAAGCTGAAATAATCAACTCTTGTTGTATTACCCCAATAATACTTACCATCAATTGTAAATTCAGCAAATTCAAATAATGTATTAGCATTAGGATCTGATGCATTATTTAAATCCGGACCTGCAAAACCAATAGTTCCATCAGAAGCCTGATTGAAAGTGATGTAAATAGGCTTTTCATAGCTTAAATACATTCTTCCTGACTTAATAGATGGTACATATACATGGTCTGCTTCTTCTAATGTATAGCATACATCTGCAACCATTCTGTCCCCTACCTTAACGTTGTTCATTCCCATATTAGCAGGGATAAGATTTCCGTTTTTATCCATATAGCAAAGCTGATGTGCAGCATTATATCCTAATAAACACCAATATATCTGTCTGTTTGAATACTTGCCATTAGTCTTATTGTTAAGCTGCATTAAAATTTTATCATCCCTAAGTGATAAATCACTTCTAAGCTGTGGTTTTAATTCCGGTGGACATGTTTCCGGCTCGGTCTCCTTTTCACCAATTCCCTTAACTGCAATTGTCATTTCAAGTCTCTTAGATTCTCTTGTTCCTACTACTGTAGTAATTGCTACCGTATGGGTTCCTTCAAAATAAACCGGCATTGTTATTGACTGTGCCTTAACACCTGTACGCCTGCGTTCACCATCAACATAAACATTGTAGCAGTTTACGGTTCCCTGTCCCCAAACCACATTAACAGCACCATCGTATGGAGAACTTACTACCATTCCAAATGGCATTGCTATTGAATCATCTGTTGTAAAACCTATTGAAGATGTTTCCTGCTGAGTAGGCGCCTGAGTCGGTGCTACTGTCGGAGCCTGGGTTGGTGCTACCGTAACAGGTTCTGAACTACCACCAACTGTAACAGTTGCTGTCACTCTTTCAGATTCACTGCTTCCTACTACTGTGGCTACTGCCACTGTATATGTACCCTGCGCGTATCCCTGATAATCATATGATGCACACGATACTTCTTTTGAAACTAATACTCCATTAATATATACATTATATAAATCTATGTCACCACGTCCCCAAACTATATTTATGGTTCCGTTAGAAGGTGAACTTGCCACTAATCCAAATGGCATTGCTATTGACTTATCAGTTGTATAATCACCTGTAGCCGGCTTAGTTGTCGTTGCTTCAGTAGCCTTAACTGTAGTTTCCTCTGCTGTACCTGGTTTAACTATAGTTGAAGAACCTTTGAAATCCTTCTTAACATATGAAGAATCTACAAATGACAAAATATTGTTATACAGATAGTCATGCTTTGCTGCATTTCCCATTAACTGATTCTGATATAAAACATCAGCTATCTGATAAACGGATTTTGATACAATCTCTCCATATGCATAAGTTCCATCTTTTAACTTTGCATATGGTCTTACGCTAATCTGATTTTTAAAGAAATCAACATTCTTAACAAATTCCATTGTCATTACATATGTTTGTGCACTTTTCATTTCACTATAGCATATGTTATTCTTTCCTTCTGCTGTAGCTGAATACGAGTATACTGTGTTATTTGTGCTTCCTACCACCATATCACTTTCACTCACATATTTTGTAAGTCCGTACACAAGACCTACCTCTTCCACTTTGTCTGAAGGGTCAGAAACAGAATACAATGTTCTAAACGCCTCCATGGATGTGTTAATCTGGTAGCCGTTAATTTCCAAACCAACACTGTCATCTGCTTTTACATTGGCAGAAAATCCCACAACCTGCCCAATCATAAAAACAAACATGATTGCCGACAAAACATACTTTCCCATTTTTGAAAATAGTTGCTTTTTCATAAAACTTCTCCTTTATAAATTATTGTATAATCCCTCCTATAATTTCGGATAAATTATAACGATCATGTAAAGAAACAATTCTTTACATCTTACATTCAGTTTCTCTAATTGAATTGTTTTTATCAAGGTATAATATTTACAAAAACGGGTTCATTTTTTACTTATAGCTAATATTTTTTATATTTTATCACTTTTTTTGTGCATTATTTACAATTACATAATATAAATTCTATTTTTTCAAATAAATCTTTTCCTTGGGTAAAAAGCTTACTGCGGTCTCCGCCATTTCTTCAGGAGTTTCCTGCATACCCTTTTGTACCCAATTTTCCAAAACTGATATACAACCAAAAATAATATAGTACCTGTAATATTCAAATTGTTTTAACGATTTATCCTGAAATTCGTCTTTCCATCTCAGCATATATTTTTCATGTAGGTTATTTCCTATTTTTTCCTGACCACTAATGTTGTTTATGGGAAAACTTAGCAATTTGCCCTTTTGTGGGTTATTATAAAAATAATTAAACAGTCTGTTGAAAAAACCGTAGGCATCTCCTCCTTCTGTTTCTAAAACAATTTCTTCCACATCATAGGTGATTTCATTTTGAAGAGTTTCTAACATTTCCACAGGACTTTTATAATATTGATAAAATGTTGCTCTTGTAATATCCGCCTTTTTTGCCAATTCACTGACCGTTATATTTTCAACACTTTTTTCTTTCAGAATAGAAATAAGAGCATCTACAATTAACTTTTTAGTTCTTATAATTCGTCTGTCTTTTTTTTCTTCCATAAATTACCTCACAACAACCTATGTTATAAAAAATTTTTCCCCCTTTGTCAACTTTACCATCTTAAAACAACTCATCAATTACATTTTTTACAGTGCTAATATCCTTCTGAATGTATGCTTTCGCCCCACAAAATAAAAGTGCATTTTCAATATCACCCTTTGCTGCTGCGATAAGTCTCTCAGTAATACAATAATCAATTTCTTTAGGATTACAATTTTTCAAGCATCTAAGACATTTTGATGGTGGAAATTTTTCACCCTTTATAACTTTCTCCATAAATGAATTCATTATCGCCCTTCCCGGCATTCCCACAGGACTTTTGACTATAGTAATATCTTCCTTATTTGAACTGACATATGCGTTTTTATAACGTATATCCCCATCGCATTCTACCGTAGTAACAAATTTTGAAGCTACTTGTATTCCGTCCATTTCTAAATCAAAAGCATGTTGTACATCATCTTTGCTCTCAATCCCCCCAGCTAAAATTAATGGTATATGTTCTCCATATAAATTTTCATATTCCATGACTACTCTTTTAATTTTTTTAACTTCATCGTCAAAATTTAAGTTGCTATTGTATTTTATAATTTCATCTTTTGAAAATCCCAGATGTCCTCCCGCCTTTGGTCCTTCTATGACAATAAAGTCAGCCGTTCTTCCATAATATTTGTGCCAATATTTTAAAATAACTTTTACTGCCTTTTCTCCCGACACAATCGGGGCAATTTTCACATTACTTTCCCCTATATATTCCGGTAATTTAACCGGCAGTCCGGCTCCCGAAATAATGACATCGGCTCCCGCCTTTACCGCTTCCATGACCTGCTCCTTATAATGGTTAAGTGCCACCATTATATTAAATCCTATTATTCCACCATGAGCTATTTCTCTTGCTTTTTTCATTTCGCTGTTTATTGCCCTTAAATTTGCCTGCAAAGTATTACTATAAAAATCCGGTTCTCTGTATCCTATCTGTGCTGTGGAAATAACACCTATTCCACCGCATTTTGCCACTGTTCCTGCCAGAGACGAAAGAGATATTCCCACCCCCATTCCTCCCTGTATTAATGGAATCCTTGCTGTTAAATCTCCTATTTTTAATGTTTTTACTTTCATTGTTACTCCTACATTCTTCTAAATCTGTCATATCTTTTTTCCACAAGTTCTAAGGCATTTAATGACTCATATCTGCTAAAGAATCCCTGTATTTCTTCATCTATATTTTTTATGGTTTCTTCCATATTTTCAACAGAATAGTGCTCCGGTTCGTCAATTATTTTTTCTATTATATTTAATTGTAATAAATCAAAAGACGTAAGTTTCATTAGTCCTGCAACTTCTTCCGGCTTCTTCGTTCCCCTAAACAATATACTTGCGTATCCCTCAGGGGATAAAATAGAATATACCGAATTTTTCAGCATCCACACCTCATCTGCCACAGCCAGCGCCAATGCACCTCCACTTCCCCCTTCTCCAATTACAATGGACAAAACAGGCACCTTTAAGTCTGACATTTCAAAAAGATTATTAGCTATTGCCTCGCCCTGCCCCCGCATTTCCGCTTCCACACCACAAAAAGCCCCTGCCGTGTCCACAAAGCAAATTATTGGTCTTTTAAATTTTTCTGCCTGTTTCATAAGTCGTATGGATTTTCTATATCCTTCCGGATTTGCCATTCCAAAGTTATGCTTTAAGCTATCCTTTGTATTATGCCCCTTTGTATTGGCAATTACTGTTACCGGCTTTCCATGAAAATATCCTATTCCACCTACAATTGCCCTGTCATCTCCAAAATATCTGTCACCGTGAAATTCCATAAAATCATCAATTAACCCATTTATATAATCTAAACCTGTAGGTCTCATCTTATCCCTTGCCTTAACAACTCTTTCCCATGGAGTAAGCTTGTCCCTGACTGCATTATCTGTTTTTGTTTGGCTTACATAATTTGCATTTTTGTCACTTTCATAATGCATCTTTATAATATAAGAAAGGGTATTTTTTAACTTATCTCTCTCAACAATTGCGTCAATAAATCCATGTTCTAATAAAAACTCTGAGCTTTGAAAACCTTTTGGAAGTTTCTGACCGATAGTCTGCTCTATTACTCTTTGGCCTGCAAATCCAATAAGAGCGTTAGGTTCTGCTAAAATAATATCTCCCAGCATGGCAAAGCTTGCAGTAACACCTCCTGTTGTAGGATCTGTCAGTAAAGAAATATACAGATTTCCACTGTTTCTATATTTTTTTAATGCTGCCGAGGTCTTTGCCATTTGCATAAGAGAAACTATTCCCTCCTGCATTCTGGCACCACCTGAACAGGCAACTATTATTAGGGGAAGATTTTCCCTTTGGGCTTTTTCTATTGTTTTCGTAATTTTTTCCCCTACTATGCTTCCCATACTTGCCATCATAAAACGTCCGTCCATAATTGCTATGGCTGCCGGACTCCCCTTTACCGAAATTTTCCCTGTTATAACAGCCTCGTCAGTTTTAGTTTTTTCCCTTGTGTCAGTCCATTTTTTCATATAGGCTGCATCTTTTAAAGGATTTACAAAATCACTATTGCAAAACCATTCTTCAAAAGACTTTTTATCGGCTATAATTTTCAATCGGTTTCTTGCATTTAATCTGAAATATCCACCACACTTAGGGCATACATAACTATTTCTTTTTACATCATCAGCCAATACCGGTGATTTACAGCTTTTACATTTTACATATAATCCCTTTGGCACATCCGCCTTACTTTCTCTTATTTTTATGTCCGATTTTTTTATAAGATTTTTTATTATCATTTTTGTTTCCTATTTCTACCTATATAATATCAGGGCAAATTTCTTTGCCCCCTTCATCAACCTTTATTCCAATTAAAATGTTCAAGAAAATTTATATCAAAATTTCCTGAAATATAATCTTTGTTATTAATAATGTCATATGCATAGTCAATATTAGTGTGAACCCCCTCAATTACCACTTCCCCTAATGCACTTTTCATTTTCTTTATTGCCTCATTCCTGTCTTTTCCATGCACAATAAGTTTTGCCAACATTGAGTCATAGTATGGCGGAACTGTATATCCTGAAAATGCTGCTGAATCTGTTCTTATTCCGTTTCCTCCCGGAAAATGAAGAGCAACTATGATGCCGGGACTTGGCATAAAATTCTTTTCAGGAATTTCTGCATTTATTCTGCATTCTATGGCATGTCCCGTTAATTTTATATCATTTTGTTTTAACTTAAGTTTCTCTCCCTGGGCAATCAATATTTGTTCCTTTACTATATCAATTCCGGTAATGCTTTCAGTTATTGGATGTTCTACCTGAATCCTTGTATTCATTTCCATAAAATAATATTTTCCGGTTTTATCCAACAAAAATTCTACTGTTCCGGCATTTTTATATCCCGCTGCCTTAGCTGCCCTTACTGCCATTTTCCCCATTTCTTTTCTTTGATCTTCACTTAAAACAACAGATGGTGCTTCCTCAATTATCTTTTGGTGGTGACGTTGGATGGAACAGTCTCTTTCCCCTAAATGAATGACATTGCCATAATTATCTGCAAGAATCTGAAACTCTATATGTCTTGGATTTTCTATAAACTTTTCCATATACATGGTATCATCCCCAAAGGATGCCATGCTTTCCTTACAGGCAGCCAAGAATCCCGATTTTAATTCATCCTTATTATAAGCAACTCTTATGCCTTTTCCTCCCCCTCCTGATGCCGCTTTTACTATTACAGGATAACCTGTTTTTTCTGCTTCCTGTAATGCATGATTTAAATCCTTTATCTCATTATTAGTCCCCGGTACTACAGGAATTTTAGCATTAATCATAGTTTGCCTTGCAGCAACCTTATTTCCCATTTTTTCAATTACAGTGTAATCAGGGCCAATATATGTTATATTGCATTGTTTACATAACTTTGCGAACTGGGGATTTTCAGATAAAAATCCAAATCCCGGATGTATGGCATCTGCCCCATGAGTAACCGCAGCACTAATAATACTTTCCATATTAAGATAACTGTCTTCAGAGGATGCTCCTCCAATACACACTGCTTCATCTGCCAACTGTGTATGTAGTGCTTCTTTATCTGCAACTGAGTAAACAGCCACCGTTTCTATTTCCATTTCACGACAGACTCTTATGATTCTTACTGCTATTTCTCCCCTATTAGCAATCAGCATTTTTTTAATCAATTTAAATCACCTCTAAAATCTACCCAACCATAAAGGTTAGTTCTCCTTTTGCCACTATTTCTCCGTCAACTGTTGCCACGGCACTTCCAATTCCTATGGGACCCTTAGAAGATATTATTTTAGTTTCTAATCTAAGCTTATCTCCCGGTTTTACCATTTTCTTAAATCGGAATTTATTTATCCCACCAAAAAACGCCGTTTTCCCCTTAAATTCCTTTTTACTTAAAATTGCCACTGCCCCTACCTGGGCTAATGCTTCAACTATAAGAACTCCCGGCATAACCGGCTGATTAGGGAAATGTCCCTTAAAGAAATCTTCTCTAAAGGTCACACACTTATATCCTACTGCAAATTCTCCCGGCTTAAAGTCCTCAATATAATCTATCAGTAAGAAAGGGTGCCTATGGGGGATTATTTCTTCAATTTCCTTTATTCCTAACATATTTTCACTCCTCTATAATAAACAATGACTGGGCGTACTCCACTGCCTCACCGTTTTTTACACAGATTTTCTTAAGTGTTCCGCTACAATCAGCCTCAATTTCATTCATTAATTTCATTGCCTCAACTATAGCCACTATCTGTCCTTTTTCTATCTTGTCCCCCACACTTACAAAGGGTTCCTCATTTTCCCCCGGTGCTAAATATACAGTTCCTACCAGTGGGGAAATTATCTCTTTTTCATTTATATTTTCTTCTTTATTATCCATGTTAATATCTGCTATGTCAGTTTTTGTAATATTCTTTTCAGTAGAAATATTTTCTGAAACATTATTTCCACCGGAGTTTTTTGATATGTAAACTCTTGTATTATTTTCCTCATATTCAAATGTATCAATGTCTGCCTGCGACACTTCTCTTATAAGATTTTTAATATCATCTATTCCCATTTTCTAATCCTCAATAAATTTTTTAATAATTAAACTGGCATTGTGTCCTCCAAAGCCAAGGGAGTTAGTCATTGCCACATTTACCTCTGTGTACTCACCCTTTCCTGCCATATAATTCAAATCACACTCTTCATCAGGATTTTTAAGTCCCACTGTCTGATGAATGTAATTATCCTCTATGCTTTTAACGCAGGTAATAAATTCAACACCTCCTGCTGCCCCCAGCAAATGACCTATCATAGACTTGGTAGAATTGATTTTCACATTATATGCAGCATCCTTTAATGCTAATTTAATTGCCCTTGTTTCAAATAAATCGTTATGATGAGTGCTTGTTCCATGTGCATTTATATAATCAATCTCTTCAGGCTTTACTCCTGCCTCTTTCATTGCAAAAATCATTGCCATTGCAGCGCCACTTCCATCTTCTGCCGGAGATGTAACATGATATGCATCACAGGTTGCGCCATATCCCACTATTTCACAAAGGATTTTGGCTCCTCTTTCTTTTGCATGTTGTAATTCCTCTACAACCACCACTCCTGCTCCCTCTCCCATAACAAAACCACTTCTGTTTTTATCAAAGGGAATGGATGCCTTTGTTTTGTCTGTTTCTTTGGTAAGAGCCGTAAGTTTATTAAAACCTGCCAATCCAAGAGGTGTAATGGAACTTTCAGTACCACCGGCTATCATTACATCTGTCTCACCACATTGAATGCTTCGGTATGCCTCCCCAATCGAGTGGGTTCCTGTGGCACAAGCCGTTACAACATTAATACACTTTCCCTTTGCTCCTAAATCAATTGCAACATTTCCTGCTGCCATGTTAGATATCATCATTGGCACAAGCATAGGTTTTACCCTGTCATTTCCCTTAGTCATAAGTTTTTGGGCTTCTTCTTCCATATCACCTAGTCCTCCGATTCCGGAACCGATACTTACCCCTACTCTATAAGGGTCTTCTTCCGACATATTTAATTGTGCCTGATTTACAGCCTGATTTGCTGCACAAACAGCATATTGAGAAAAGGCAGACATTCTTTTTGCCTTTTTAAAGTCCATATGCTCTTTTGCCACAAAATTCTTAACTTCCCCTGCTAATTTAACCTCATATCGGGATGTATCAAATTTAGTAATATTGTCAATTCCAATTATGCCTTCTTTAATATTCTCCCAAAATTCCTCTACTGTATTTCCTATGGGGGTAATTGCCCCTAATCCTGTTACAACAACTCTTCTCATTTCTGCCTCCCATATTACATAATCATTCCACCGTCAAGATTTATAACCTGACCTGTTATATAACTACTTTTATCTGATGCTAAAAAAGCTGCCAATTCTGCCACATCCTGTGGCGTTCCAAATCTTTTAAGGGGAATTTGGGATAAAATATTTTCCTTTACCTTATCTCTTAATACATCTGTCATTTCTGTCATAATAAATCCCGGTGCAATGGCATTAACATTTATGTTTCTTTTGGCAAGTTCCTTTGCAACTGATTTGGTAAGTCCTATAATTCCCGCCTTTGAAGCTGCATAATTAGCCTGTCCCGGATTTCCTGCCACTCCTGATATGGAAGATATATTTATAATTTTTCCATATCTGTTTTTAATCATTGATTTAGACACAAATTTAATACAGTTGAAAGTTCCTTTAAGATTAGTATTAATTACACTGTCAAAATCCTCTTCACTCATGGAAAGTATGAGGCCATCTTTATTTATTCCGGCATTATTTACAAGAATATCTATTTTCCCAAACCTTTCTACGATATCTCCAATAAATTTCTCACATTCCTTAAAGGATGCCACATTGCATTTTACAGCCTCAGCATTTCCACCTTTGTCCTTTATCTCCCTTACCACCTGTGCGGCCTTTTCCTCTGAGCCATTGTAATTTACAATTACATAAGCTTCTTCTGCCAGTTTCACAGCTATTTCTTTTCCTATTCCTCTTGATCCACCGGTTACAACAGCTATTTTTTTATTATCCATTTCTTCTTTTCCTTTTGATATTCCTATCTTAAATCATCTAATTTTTTTAAATCTTCAACTGTGGAAATATTAATGTGTCTGACTGTTTTATCTATCTTTCTAATAAAACCTCCAATTGTCCTTCCGGGACCAATTTCCACAAAAGTATCCACACCATTTTCAATCATACATCTTACACTTTGTTCCCACTTGACCGGGGAATATACCTGCTGTTTTAATAATTCCTTAGTGTATTTTATATCGTCCACATATTCTCCGGTTACATTGGAAACATATGGAATGCTAAGTTTGTTAAAAGTTACCTTTTCCAAGTCCCTGCCTAATTTTTCTCCTGCTTCTTTCAAATATGGAGAGTGAAATGGCCCTCTTACCTTTAACTTTACGCATCTTGCTCCTAATTTTTTTAAATCCGGAACAGAACTTTCTATGGCTTCCACACTTCCTGTTATTACAATTTGTCCCGGGCAGTTATAATTAGCCACTGATACGCCATCTTTTTCTCTTAAGACATTATCAATATCTTCTTTATCAAGTCCAAGAACTGCTGTCATGCCTCCAAAGCCCTCCGGCACGGCATTATTCACATATATGCCTCTTTTCCTTACCAGACTTATTGCCTCTTTCTCATTCATTCCCCCTGCTACACATATAGCCCCATACTCTCCAAGACTTAACCCTGCAGTAACATCCGGGAAAATTTCCCTTTTAATAACTTCTCCTGTTATTGCCAGATAGGTTGTAACTAATGCTGCCTGAGTATATTCTGTATTGTTTATTAAATCATTTTCCTCAAAGCATACCTTTTTTATGTCAAAATCAAGAATACTTTCTGCCTCATTGTATATTTGTTCAGCTTCTTTGCTTTCCTTATAAAAATCAGCTCCCATGCCGGGGTTCTGCACTCCCTGTCCCGGGTAAACAAACGCCATTTTACTCATAATTTTCTCCTAACATTTCTAGCAATTTACAGCCCTTTTCCACAGTGTCCTTTATGATATCTTCACAGCTTTTTTTCTCTTTAACAAGACCTGCTATCTGACCTGCCATTAAGCTTCCCTTTACTGCATCTCCTTCTACCACAGCCCTTCTAAGGCCCCCAAGGGTTAGCATTTCCAGTTCATTAAATTCTGCACCTTCTGCCTCTTTTTTTATGTATTCATTTGACATTTGATTTCTTAAGACCCTTACAGGATGTCCCGTAGTTCTTCCTGTTACCTTTGAATCAATATCTTTTGCCCTAATTATTTTGTTCTTATAATTTTCATGAACATTGGCTTCAATGGATGCCACAAAAACCGTTCCCATTTGAACGCCTTTAGCTCCAAGGATTATGGCTGCCATAAATCCTCTTTCATCTGCTATGCCTCCTGCTGCTATTACAGGTATGTTGACAGCATCTGCCACCTGTGGTACAAGACACATGGTTGTTATTTCCCCTATGTGTCCTCCTGCTTCACAGCCTTCGGCTACAACTGCATCAGCACCACATCTTTCCATCATTTTAGCCATTGCCACGCTGGCAACTACAGGAATTACCTTAATTCCACTGCTTTTCCACTGTTCCATGTACTTAGCCGGATTTCCTGCACCGGTAGTAACTACAGGCACCTTTTCCTCAATAATTACTTTTGCTATTTCATCTGCCTCAGGGTTCATTAACATAATATTTACACCAAAGGGCTTATCTGTTCTTTTTTTAACTTCTCTTATTTGCTCTCTGACCCAAACAGCCGGTGCACCGCCGGAACCTATAATTCCAAGCCCTCCGGCATTTGAAACGGCGGCAGCTAAATTAAAATCTGCCACCCATGCCATTCCACCCTGAATAATAGGATATTTAATTCCAAGTAATTTTGTAATTTCAGTAGTCATTTTCCACTCTTCCTTACTTGTTTTCATTAATGTAATTTACAATATCTTCTACTGTCTTAATTTTTTCCAGATTTTCTACAGGGATCTTTATGTCAAATTCATCCTCAAGTGCCATAACCATTTCAAATAAATCAAGGGAATCTGCATTTAAATCCTTTTCAAATGATGCATTAGGGGTTACTGCTTCCTCATCCACTCCTAACTGCTCAACAATTATTTCTCTGATTCTTTCAAACATTTCTTTTCTCCTAACAAAAAATTTATTTACAATCCGGATTTACCGGTAATTGCCTCTTTTAAAATTCTAAATAAGTTGCCCCATAAGATAAGCCGGCGCCAAATCCTGCCATTATAATTTTGTCTCCTGCCTTTATTTCATCTAAACCATTTAACTTATCTAGAAGCATTGGTATACAGGCCGAGGAAACATTGCCGTAATCCTCAATATTTAAAGGAATTTTTTTCAACGGAATTTTTGACCTTTTTGCTATGCCTTCTATTATTCTGCTATTTGCCTGATGCAAAAGATACTTATCAATTTCATCTTTATCCATATGGATTTTTTCAAGAAGCGCCTCTATACATTCCGGAACTTTTTTTACGGCGAACTTAAATATTTCACCGCCATCCATGTTTATGTATGTTTTGTGAACATCCTGAAAGGATATATCAAATTGCCCTTGATGATTTTTTCCCAAATTAGTTTTCCTTAATGCAAAGGGATTTTCCATTGTAAGGGCATCTCCATTTTTTCCATTAGAAAACATTACTGTTTCAAACATGGCATTTTCATCCTTTTTTATCACTACAGCTCCTGCTCCATCACCAAATAATATGCATGTTTTCCTGTCACTCCAGTCTGTAATTTTTGACAAGCTCTCCGCCCCGATTATCAAAGCGGTGTTTATTAATCCTGTATTTATAAATGTCTGGGAAATATTATATGCCGTTATAAATCCCGTACATGCAACATTTATGTCAAAGCAAAATGCATTTTTTGCATTTATCGCTTTTTGAACAAAACATGCCGTTGAAGGCAAAACAAGATTTGAAGAAACAGAGGATACAATAATCAAATCAATTTCATCAGGTAAAAGTCCACTGTTTTCCAATGCTTTTTCTGCAGCCTTAACTGCCATATCGGCTGTGGTTTCTTTATCACCTGATATATGTCTTGATTTCACACCTGTTCTTTCCCTTATCCATGTATCATCAGTGTCAAGATATTGTGCCAAATCCTTATTAGTTACTATTTCCTTTGGTACATAAGACCCGGTTCCAATTATTTTTCCAAACATTTTCTTCTCCTTGTCACAAATTAGTTGCTAGTATATCCGCACAAACCATCATCGTCAATACTTTAAAATGATGATTTACAAAGGGAAAAAATGTTGTTTAATATCATACATTTTCAAGGATTTTTGTATAATAATCCGGTAATTTATGTTTTTTAAGGCGGACTTTTTGAGGATGGAGTTATCTGATATTTTGCTTATCAAACCGGAACAACCCTTAATCTGTATCATCAAAAACTTTGATTACACAAAAAAAATCCATCTAAAGCACATAGATTTTATCTATATGCCTTAGACAGATTTTTTTCTATTAAAATATATATTATTACTATAATTTGTGTATTTTCAAAAAAACTAATTTATTTCACTATATACTTTCTCAATTTCATCATTAAACTGATTACTAAGTTCTTCATAATTGTAATCTTTCCTGTTCTCTGCCTCCTTTAATATTCCCTTATACTTATCTAATACAGGTGTTAATTTTTTAATTCTATACTCTGCATCCGGAATCTTATCCTTTGGCATTGAACCTTCCGACATCTCTCTTTCCATATCAGATATTGCAACTTCTATTGTTGAAATTCTTGCATTCAACTCTTCCTTATAATCAAATAGACCATATTCAATTTGCTTATTTCCTAATTCCTCTATAGTTTTATTATATTCTTTCGCGTCTTCATCACTAAGTCCCTTTTGGTCCAATATGTCTTGTGCCTTATTCTTCAGTGATTCAATCTCCTGTTTTTGTTCCTTTACTGTTATGGGCTTTTTATAGCCTTTTCTTATGTTTCCTTCTGCATTATTGTAAGTAAAAAACAATAACGAAGATACCAAACATACGCCTACCATACTAACTACTACTTTTTTCATAATATACCTCCTACCACTTTTCAATTATTTCTTCTTTCCCATATTATAATACACAACATACGAATAATTTGTTGTACTTATATAATCATGTAACATAATTCCTAACATATTACTAGTATGTTGAGCCATTAACAGTGTATCAAACCCTTTTGAACTCTTACCTTTATCATAACTAACCTGGGAGTGCTTAATTTCATCAGAAGAATAACCATACTGCACCACATCGCCGGGTTCAATCATTTTATAAATAAGTGATGCATATGCATTTTTCTGTTTATCATTTAAACTAGATATCTCTTTTCCTGCACATACAACGCGTTTAGACCAATATTTTTTAAAATATGTAGCATTTTCCCACGTTGCTGAATGTGGTCTCCAATATCTCACATCTTCATATGATGGTAACTTACTCGACCTTCTTTTACCACCTTGTTCAATACATTGAGACGCAAAATTCGTACAATCTAAATTTGATTTATAATACCCGGCTGTATTATAACCTTTTGCCCACATCTTAGCATAATATGCAGCACTTGACTTACTATAATTCTTATCTATCGTCGCTGCACCTACCGTATGCAAACTAACCAACATCAAGCAATTCACTACCCAAAATAATTTTACCGTTTTTCTCATATAAATTTACCCCGTTCATCATATTGTAATCACATTTATATTGTATCATTTTATTTTTTTGCTGTCAATATGTTTTCAGTTAATCGCCATTAATAATCACCTTAATAATCACCTAATAGACTTCTCCTATTTAACCATAAAGTCTATAACTTCCTTAACATCCTTTTCATCATCTATTGGCAACATTGATAACTCTGAAATATTCATATACTCTTCTTTGTCTATGTTATAATTTACAATCATATTCGTATATACATTTGTCCAATTAGATTCATCCCCTTCAATTTGAGGAGTCACCTCAAATTCAATTTTATCTCCTTTATGAATCCTGATTGGTAAATCAGATAAATTTCCAATCTGATTGTCATTAACATACACTTTTGTTTTATCTATATTAATCATTCCATTAGTACTCAGGGATTTAATTGTAATATCAGTAGTTGCCTTATATCCGTATGACAAAACCGTGTCAGTTCCACAAAAAGCTGTTGGATTTTTGTCAGATTGCAAATCTTTAGTATTATTATCTTCATCGTCTATAAAAGTATAACTGAGAGGTTCTTTAAATTTTATCTCCTCATCTTTACCATTGATGCATAACATAACACCATCAACATTAATAATATCATCTTTTTTCTTTTTACCAATATCCACTGTAACTATGTACGAGCAAAGGGAATAATCTCTGTATGCAAAAGTTTTAGCAAAATCTTCTACACTTATTTTCCCATCATAGTTTACTTCGTCTAATCCATCTCCACTCAATCCATTTACCTTTATTGCGGGTGTTTCACCACTATATATAAAATCAATACATATCCTTATTTCATTGCTACTACAAAAAACCATTTGGTTAGCCATTGTTGTATTATAAACCACGCTTACGCTACTCTCTTTTGAACAAGACGTTAACAAAAAGCAGCTTAACACCGCCAATAACATAATTTTTTTATATACATCTTTACCTCCTGCACCATTCTCGTCATGTATTTCCTATTTTACACTAATTATTCAGTTTAATTTTTTCCTGTTTTGTAAAATCTTTTTTATTCTAATAAATGCATTTTTGTTTGTCAAATATTTTTAACAATAATTTCCATATAAATATTTTTAATCTGCCATAGCCATCCCTGCTATTATATTCACACAAAAAATCCCCCTAAAGCACCTAGATTTAATCTACACGCTTTAGAAGGATTATTTCCTGTCATTAAATTATTTACACATTATATTGTTCACAAAGTCTTTTTATTTCCTCTTTAACATCATCCACCACATACTGTGGTGAAACAATGGTTGCCCCATCTCCTAATGCCATTATCCAATGAATAAACTGTTTACTTACTACCACATTAACATTTACATTAAAATGTTCATCTCCATCAGGCACTATAATTATGTCTTTGCCAAATCTGTCGATTATTACACCTGCTAATGCATTTTCGCAGTGGATTTTTACCCGTTCTTCCTTACCACTGTACATTCCAAAAACTTTTCTGGCATACACAGCCATATCGAATTCACTGAAGCACTCTTTTCCTTCACGTTTATCCTCAGTAATTTCTATATGCAACATTTTATCCACTCTGAAATGCTTAATTATTTTTTCAGTATCATCATATGCCACAAGGTAATAGTTTTCATCATCCCAGGATAATGCCCAAGGGCTTACCCTGTAATACTCGCCATTATGCCTTAATTCCATTTTCTTTTTAATATTCCACTGAAAATACTGAAATCTAATCTGCCTGTTTCCTGCAATCGCCGTATGTATATTGTCAACGTTATAATAAATACTCTCATTCATAGTCTTAACCCGCTTTGTCACATACACCTGACGTTGAAGCTTAGATGCCTCATATTTACTGGCAAGACCTTCTATTTTCTTAATGAGTTCATTGGACTTCTTTGTTGTAAGAAACTTTGCCGACTGAACAGAATCCACTAATAGTTTCAACTCCGCCAATTCAAACTGACGGTTTGCCACATTATAATAATAGGTTCTGTCCCTTTGTACTCCAACAATGTCCACTCCGTATTGTCTAAGACTCTCTAAATCATTATAAATGCTTTTTCTTTCTGCCGTAATGCCATAATCCTTTAATTTTAAAAGAATATCCGACATACTTATAGAATGAGTTTCATCTGTATTTTCCATTAGAATCTTAAACAAATACATTAGTTTAAGCTTCTGATTAGACCCCTTTGCCATATTCTACCTCCCGATTAAATCTGGTTATAGAATATCATGCATTGGTTATTATTTCCACTGTTTTTTAGTTTGCAAGTACAACATCCGGTACTTTCCTTTTTATCTGCTGTGTAATAATTCTTCTATTTCTTCCTTTGTTGGCATTACACACAATGCTCCTTTTCTTGTGGTAATTATAGAAGCTGCCGCATTTGCAAAATTAAGCATTTCCCGAAGGTTATGGG
>NZ_CAKVZL010000001.1:0-91757 GCF_934835595.1 Eubacterium sp. AF15-50 | reverse complement strand
GTGTACTTGGGACGGGGAGCGGCTTTTTATTACGCTCTAAACCTCACTATTTCATAATGGTGGGGCTCAGGTCTCATTCTAAGGGATGTTCTGATTAAATCTCTTATGGTAATTTCGTTTTCTCCCTCAGTATTCGCCTGCCTTGCCTCCATTCTCACTATATTCTTAATATTTTTTAGCTGTAATTCCGCAGAATCCTCTATGGTAATAACCCTTTCCTCTCCGGGAATGTAATCTGACAAAACATTTAAAAAAGTAGTTTTACCGGAGCCGGTTCCACCGCATATAAAAATGTTATAACCTGATACCACAAGCTTTTCCAAAAAATCCGCTGCTTCCTTAGTAATGGATTTAAGTTCAATTAACCTCTTCATATCAACTCTTTCCCTGGGGAACTTTCTAACCGTAACTACTGCTCCGTCAATTGCCACCGGTGGAAGAACAATGTTTACCCTGGAGCCGTCAGGAAGTCTGGTGTCCGCTATAGGTGATGATTCATTAATTCTTTTATTATTTCTGCTTACAATCTGCTGTATAATGTCATTTAGCCTTTCCGGAGAATCAAACTGTCCCTCCGTTTCATATATATGTCCCTTTTTTTCAATAAAAATGCTGTTATGACTGTTAATCATAATTTCCGTAATATCTTCATCTTCTAACAATTCATCTAATATTCCCAATCCCTTAATGGAATTAAATATGTATTTATGTAAACCTATTTTTTCACTGACCGACATATATCTGTATTCAGTTTCTTCTGCAATTATTTCATCTATAATTTCATGTATCTCGCTATTTTCAGCTTCCCTGGACATATCCAGATTGTCCACAACTTTATTTCTAATATCTTCTTTGTTAGTTTTCATATCATCATCCTAAAATTTTATGCAACCTCTTCTAACTCTTTTTTTATAACAGCACCTAATTTTCCCTCTAACTGATTTTCTAAATAATTCTCACTGAAACTCTCCGTACTGATTTCCGGTATAAATATCTTTTTTGTCTTTTCTAATAATTCTTCTTTTTCGCTTTTTAATAAAAATTCTTCGTAAACAGATGCTTTCATGGTATTAATCCATCCTGTATTAACAGGCATATACACCTTGTCACATATATCTAATAATTCAAAAATATTCTCCACCATATTACCTGTGTCTACTATTATTCTGTCATATAACCCCAGCTCTGAAATTTTCTTGATTAAATTAATCCACTCTTCTGTTTTGATTTTTCGCAAATCTTCCGAATACAATAATGGTGGAATATAATCCATATCCTTATACCTGCAAATAACAGTGTGAAGTCTTATGGCTACAGACTCCCTGCTTTGTCTGAAATAATACATAAGATCAGACAAATCCTTTGTGCATCTGGTATTTAGCAGTTTTTCAAACACTGAAAATTCTTCCAAATTAATATAGAGAACGGAGCTTTTCCGTGCCAGCATAGCCCCCAGTGCAATGGAAAATACTGTGTTTTCTTCATTACATGCAGGTGAGTATATCCCTATAAGCTGTGCCGCCTTTCCTAAAACCTTAACCTCTTCCACCTGATTATCCCTGCTATAACAGTCTGATATTTTTTGTAAAATATTCTCCGTGGACTGATATTTATATACCGCAGGATATGTCTCATATTCTAAGCTTACGGTTCCTGATGAAAGAATTATAATGTTTTGAATATTTTCATTTTCAATGTTTTCAAACATTAATTCCGGCGATATAAGAGCTATGGTAATGCTTTCCTTCTTCAGATATTCCTTAAGCGCTTCTACCCTGGTAAAAGAAATCACACGAAACACTGTTCCATGTCTGTTTCTAATATAGTTTGCCAGTCGGCTCACATATTCACTATCGTTATCACAAATAGCTAATGTTCCCGTGTTCATATTTTTATTGTTTTCCCTCCTTGCTTTTATGTATGCTCATATTATATATGCACACTTCTAAAATGTCTATAGTTTTTTTAAATTTTTTTAATATTTTTTTATTGACTAAAAATATAATAAATGTTATCATTCAATGTAGTATTAATAACTACATGTTGTAGAATTGATTAATGGAGGGTTTAAATTTATGAGTAAAAGAATTAAATTAGCAGATAGGGAACTCCCTACATATTCAAAAGGTGAAGAGATTTTTAATATGGTATCCCATATTGTAGGTGGAGCTTTAGGTATTGCCGCTTTAGTGCTTTGTATTATTACCGCAGCTAAGGCTCACAGTGCCATTGGTGTCATTTCATCCTGCATTTATGGATTTACCTTAATAGCTTTATATACAATGTCTAGCGTTTATCACGGATTAAAACCCGGTATGGCAAAAAAAGTTATGCAGGTTTTAGACCACTGCACCATTTATTTCCTTATTGCAGGAAGCTACACACCTATACTTTTAGTTGCCATGATGCCTAAGTATCCTGTTATTGCATGGTTTATTTTCGCTTTAGTATGGGGCTGTGCCGTTGTTGCCTGTACCCTTACTGCCATTGATTTAAAAAAATACCGTGTAATGTCCATGATTTGCTACCTTGCCATGGGCTGGGTTATTATCTTCTTTATTAAACAGACCTACGATGTTATGTATCTTGGTGGTGTTGTTTTTCTTGTAACCGGAGGCGTTGCCTACACCATTGGCTCTGTTCTTTATGGTCTTGGAAAAACAAAAAAATGGATGCACTCCATTTTTCATTTATTTATTCTTGCAGGAAGCGTGTTACATTTCTTTGCAATTATTTTATACGCACTGTAATGTAATTATTTATCACATAAAAAATACCTTAGCATATGAATTATTATGATTCTCTGCTAAGGTATTTTTATGTTTATGATATTATTTTTGTATTAGAATTTACCACTGGTTCCACCATGAGTTTCCCCGGATGATGAAATATGTGTGCTGCTTCCGCCACCATTATTGTTATCATTTTTCGGTCTGGCTCTTTTAGTAATGTTTGAATAAAGATACAAATCCCTCATTTCGGAAATGTCAACGCTTCCGTCTTTAACATAATTGCCTGCTGCTGCCTGCATATGAACAGATTTTAATTTTGCTATCATGCATGCCACAATTATCAGGGCAATAACCAGTCCTGCCACAAAAGAAATCAATATCCACATTGAAGACAAAGGTTCGTGGGGCATATTGGAAGAATCATATGCAGCCCCTTCTTTCGCCTGGGTAAGAAATTTGTCACATTGTTTTGCATAAGTACTAAATGCCTTTTCATAATTACCGGCGGATAAGTCATCTAAAAACTTATTTTCTATATAATTTATTCCGGCATCAGTAAATGCCTCAGTGGCATACCCACAAGTCGATATCCCATAATCTCTGTCCTCCATGGATACTAACAGCAAAATTCCATCTTTACCATATCCGTTATAATCGTAATAATCATCGGCATATGCTTCCGCACTTTTTCCGTCAAGGCTGTTGGTAGTTACCACTACCACCTGACAGTTTTGCCTGTTGCTTATTTCCTTTAAAGTTTCATTTAACGAGTTTTCTTCGCTATCTGTTAATAATCCTGCATCATCCACTACATATGCAGCCATTTCGTTTTGGGCAAACACCGGCATTACACACATTGTAGAAAAGATAAGGGTAAATAAAATTATGTACAATCTCTTTTTCATCTATTTATCCTCCTATAAAATTCCGGCAAACCATAAAATCCATGCCACAATATAAACTAAAATACTGCAAACTACAGTGAGACCTACAGCCCATTTGCAGGCGGCGCCTTTGTCCACAGGCAGGTCTCCCACAAATTTTCCTGTCTGGCCATTCATTGCAAAAATGTAATTATTGCCATTCCATGATGTTGTAAGCATCCACACCGGATACAGGGCATACTTTGCCTTGCCGTTTTTAAGTTGTATACTGGTGCTTTCAGGAACCACTGTTGCATATCCTGTAACCGTGTCAGCAAAAACATCCTCCGTTGATTGTTTCACACGCTCATTGGCACGTTCAATACTTTGTTCTGCTGTTACATCGTATTTATCTGCCATATAGCCTGCTAAGTAAGCTGTCTGGAAATCCACTGCATCCTCAAAATTGTATGGTTCAATGGACTCCATTAAATCATCTGCCATTTTAGATGAGCCATCCACCGGAACTCTTTCAAATCCTATACTTCCACCTCTATGTACCATAAAATGGCTGGTTTCCGTATAATCATATTCGCTGTCGCTCCAGGTTCTTACGGTAGTTGCCCTATATCTGATTTTGGCTTTGGCATCTGTATCAAAAAGCCAGAAAGGAACATATACACCCTTTATTTCCTCTATGTGATTCTGACTTTTAAATACCTTTGGTAAAAGACGCTTTCCTGACAAATGCTTTTCAAATCCTGCCTTTGCCGCCTTTTTATCCAGCTTAAAAGGAATAATGTAATCCGGTCGCAAGTCACCTTTAAACTGTCCCATAAGTACCACAGGGTTTCCACAAAACGGACATGATGTTGCCGCCATGGTATCATCTCCCACAATTTCCCCACCACAGGAGTTACATACATAGCTATGAAGACCATCAGTTTCTCCATCCTGCCATTCTCCTCCTGCAGTAGTGTCCCAGGTCATATCATCTTCTGCTTCTTCCTTAAGTTCCTTATCGTATCCCTTAAGGGTATCCATTTCAAATTCCGTATCACAATATGGACACTTCATTTTCTGAACTGCGCTGTTAAATTCAATTGCCCCGCCACAGCAGGGACATTTATATTCCTGCATATCAGCCATAAACGTACCTCCTACTGTCTGTCATTTTCATCAAATATATCACCACATTCCGGACAGAATTTTGGTGGGTGAGCAGGGTCTTCAGGCTCCCATCCACACTTATCACAGCGATATAATGGTGCTCCCTCAGGTTTCTTCGCTCCGCAATTCTGACAGAATTTTCCTTTGTTTACAGTTCCACAGGAACAGGTCCAACCTTCATCAGCCGGCTTTTTAGCTCCACATTCAGGACAGAAGTTTCCTGTTGCCATTGCTCCGCAGGAACATTTCCATGCTCCACTTACAACCGGCTCCGGCTTCTTTGCTCCGCATTCAGGACAGAAATTTCCATTAACTGTGGCTCCACATGAGCATTTCCAACTGTTTTCTGCCTGTTGCTGTGACTGCTGTGCATTTTTCTGTGCTGCCTGCTGCTGTCCCATTGCATATAAATTTTCCGGATTCATTCCGCCGGCATTCATTGCCATGCCCATTCCCATAAATCCGGTCATTGCTCCGGCTTCATTAGATGCTGCTGCTCTCATGGCATCAGCCTGGGCACCAACCATAGCTGCCGCTCCCATAGATGGGTCACGCATAACTGCTGAACGCTGTAACTGCTTAATCATTTCAGCATCTTCATCCGGCAATGTAACACTGCCAAGGGCAATACTTACTACCTTTAATCCTCTAAGCTCACCCCATTTAGCTGAAAGAGCTGTATTCATTGCTTCCTCTAACTCTGTATTGTGGGTAACTATCTGGTTTGGTCTAAGTTCCAAATCTGACAATTTTCCAAATGCCGGCTGTAATGCACTAATAAATTCGCTTTTAAGCTGTCCCTCTAATTCTTCCCGTCTGTATTCACTGCTTACATTTCCGCATACATTTGTATAAAATAATAACGGGTCTGCTATTTTGTATGAATATACTCCTGAACATCTTACGGAAACGTCCACATCTAATCCGATTTTAGAATCAACTACCCTAAAAGGTATCGGATTTGGCGTTCCAAACTTATTATCAATTAATTCCTTAGTGTTAAAATAGTAAACTCTCTGGTCTTTTCCGGTGTCTCCACCGTATGTAAATCTCTTTCCTACTGTTTTAAAGGTTTCCTTAATTCCTTCCCCTAAACTTCCTGAGAAAATACTAGGTTCCGTAGATGAATCATAGGTAAATTCTCCCGGTTCAGCACATACTTCTACGATTTTTCCCTGTTCCACAATAATCATACACTGTCCATCTGCCACAGCTATTCCGGAACCATTTGAAATAATGTTATCATTTCCCTTTGTATTAGATGAGCGGCCTGTAATTTGTTTTTGTCCTCTCACCATTAATACTTCCTTGTCTATAGCATCACAATAGAAAAACTCCTTCCACTGATCAGCAAGTGTTCCCCCGAGTGCTCCCACTCCCGCTTTAATAAGTCCCATAATGAACTCCTTTCCTTTTTATTATATTTTTATGGATGCCTATCATATCATTCCCCATTAACTACTCACATTATAATATGACGTTTTAAAATATACATTACCCAAAAGAGTAGTGTTTTTTCGACAAATAATGATTTAAATCATATGATATTTTCCATATTATCCCTTGTAGTAAAAAAAGCAGAGCCAACCTTTGTGATGCCCTGCTTTTAACAATCTTATATTTAACTTAATTACATTAAACGACCATTTCTTCTTCGTCTTCTTCTGTACATTTCATTTAATAAAAGAACTGTTATTATATCCTTTAACCATGTGTCATCCGGATACTTAGTACATTCATCACCAACACAGTTTTCTTCGTCTTTTTTTATTTCATTGAATATGTTTTGGACGATTCTTGAAATTCCCAGTTTATCCGGATATTCATCGTACATCATACTCCCTGCAAATTCCTGACGGTTACATTCTTTTTCCACTAATTCCTGTAATCTTGAAAAAGTCATCGGATACATTTCCCTTACATAGTCCATGTCTCTATCCTCCGACATTTCCCACTGTCCATAGTATAATCCTGAAATTGCATTTCCCTGAACGTAAAACGGTATATATCTGTAATCCATATACTATTACCTGATAGTTTATCATTTTATACTATTCAAAAGTTAGCTTTTTGCTACATAAACTATAGCATATGAAACACATCAGGTGTTTCATATGCGTACCTGACCAGCCCCAAAGGGGCGTGCTCTGCGAAGCAGAGTTATGAAACGGTAATCCTATACCGTTTCATAAGTCATAGCTTAATAACTATTTCTTTTCCTGATTTTTCATAAGGAACAAATTCCACTCCCGAAGCCTTAAGCATTCGCTTTGATGCCTTAACTGACGGAGTATCTGCATATTTATCATCTGCGTAAATAACCTTCTTAATTCCACACTGAATAATCGCCTTGGCACATTCATTACATGGAAACAATGTAACGTATATTTTTGCTCCCTCTAAGCTTCCGCCACGATAATTAAGTATGGCATTTAGCTCACTATGGGTGGTATAAAAATATTTGTTATTATATGGGTCTTCACTTTCCCTGTTCCATGGAAAATCATCATCATTGCATCCTATAGGCATTCCATTGTAACCAATTGATAATATTTTATTATCTGTACTTACAATACATGCTCCAACCTGTGTTCCGGGATCCTTAGAACGCTTTGCCGCTAAAAAAGCCACGCCCATAAAATATTCGTCCCAAGATATGTAATCCTGTCTTTTATTTCCCATTTTAGCTCCTTTCCATATCTTCACAGTATTTTTCAACAAAACCCATTGTCCGTTGGTTAAACCTTGGCAATGGGTTTTATATTATTTCTATTTTGTTCCAAAAATACGGTCTCCCGCATCTCCTAATCCCGGAATAATGTATTTATGCTCATTTAATCTTTCATCTAATGCACCAATGTACATATCCACATCCGGATGTGCTTTCTGCATAGCTTTTACTCCCTCAGGGGCAGCAATAATACACATAAGGGTAATATTTTTAACTCCCTTATCCTTAAGCATCTGTATTGCAGCTACTGAAGAACCTCCTGTAGCTAACATAGGATCAACCACAAATACCTCTCTCTTATCACAGTCTTCAGGCAGCTTGCAGTAATACTCGTGAGGCAATGCCGTAACCGGGTCTCTGTATAATCCGATATGACCTACCTTTGCTGATGGAATCATTGCAAGCATTCCGTCAACCATACCAAGTCCTGCTCTTAAAATCGGAACGATTGCCAACTTCTTTCCACCTAACTGCTTAACTGTTGTTTCACATATAGGTGTCTTAATTTTAACATCTTCTAATTCTAAGTCTCTTGTTGCTTCATAAGTCATAAGCATTGCTATTTCGCTTATTAACTGTCTGAAATCCTTTGTTCCTGTTTCTTCTTTTCTAATAATACCTATTTTGTGCTGAATCAATGGATGATCCATTACTACTGTCTTTGCCATGACATTTCCTCCGTATCTTATTATATTTATTTATGCCTTAATACCTTTAAGTTTATTCGCAAGCTTCTTTATAACCTCGTCTAAAGTCTCGTATAATTTTGCATAATCTGCAAGTTCTCCCCCGTCCGGATTAGTTATACTTCCATCTTCGTTTATATATTCCTTCAAAGTATAAACATTTTCAGCCTCTGTATAATCATCATATACCGTCTGCTTTTTGGTTGCATCAAGAACCAATACAAGTACATCTCCTCCAAAATCTTCCGATTCAAGCTGCTTGGAACTTCTGTTTATTTCAAGTCCCTTTGAAGCCGCAATGGCTACAGTTTTCGGATTCATAGGTTCCGGAAAAAGAACCGCCAATCCTCTTGAATCTATGTCCACTCTTTCAAGGGGAAGATAATGATTTAGAAGCGATGCAGCCAATGGTCCTGTTGACGTATCCGTTTCAGTTACGAACAATATTCTTGAAAATTCTAGCATCTTACCTCCCAACTTTTACAAACAATTATACATCTATAATGTTGTAACCTGCTGCTTTTGTAAGTCTGTTCATAATTGCCCATCCAACGTTATGTTGTGAAAATGCCTCACCAAAAATAAATTTTGTACCTGCCTTATCAAAATCCCTAAGAGTTTTAAACAGCATGTTGGCAATAGTTTCAGGCTTATCCAAATTCCCCAGTGATACTACCATTATGTCTTTATTAAGCTTTCTCTGATACAGATTAAGGTGCTGGTCAACCGTTATCACTCCGGTCTTAAAACCTTTATCTGCTTTTTCATTTGCAAGCATAATTATTTTATCTGCCACCTTTTCAGCAGTACCTCTATAAATACTATAGTCTGCTTCCGGTGCATAATGTCTGTATTTCATTCCCGGTGCTTTTGGTTTAAAATCAGCCGTAGGCTTCGATAATATAGCCTTGTCCACACCAACCTCGCCTATTACATCCTTAATCATTTCGTATGTAATAAACCCCGGTCTTAAAATCATAGGTGTCTTAGATGTAACATCTATAATCGTAGATTCCAATCCCATTCCTACCATTCCGCCATCAATAATCATGTCAATTCTTCCATCTAAATCATCAATAACATGTTCTCCCATAGTAGGGCTTGGCTTTCCTGATAAATTTGCACTAGGTGCTGCTATGCTGACACCTGATTTTTCAATTAATTCCAGTGCAATAGGATGATTAGGGAATCTCACTGCCACCGTATCAAGTCCTCCTGTGGTTCCCTTGGGTACTAACCCGCTTTTATTAAATATAAGTGTCATAGGCCCCGGCCAGAAAGCATCCATAAGCTTCTTTGCCACCTCCGGCACCTGTGTAACAATGTCATCAAGCATATTGAGATTTGATATATGAACTATTAAAGGATTGTCTGACGGTCTTCCTTTTGCCTCATAAACCTTCTTTGCTGCCTCTTCATCTAAAGCATTGGCTCCCAATCCGTAAACAGTCTCCGTTGGGAAGGCAACCAGTCCGCCATTTCTGATAATTTCTCCTGCCTTTTCTAACTGACTAACAGCAAAATCATCCTTTAAGTTATCTTTATCTATCTTTACAATTATAGTCTTCATCTTGCGCCTCACCTGACATATACTTGTTATATTTTATCATATGTACCTTCAAAATACAATGTTAGCCCATATTAACCTGTCCCTATTTTTCCCTATACATCTACTTGGTTTCTGTCATTTCGCTAAAATAATCCATAATTCCCCTGCAAAGTATATCTCCTAACTGTCTTTGATAATCACTGTTGTTTAGATTATCTGCTTCTTCAGGGTTACTTAAAAAACCACACTCTACAATGATTCCCGGACATTTTGAATTTATCAGCATATAATAACTGTCATTAGGCTTTTCGTTTTTTGCCTTCTCCATATTAATATCCTTATTGAATTTTTCCTGCATTATTTTTGCCAATTTCATACTTTGGGCAGATTTCTGATAATAAAATACCTGGGCACCATGAACTGATTGACCTGTGAAGCTGTTTTGGTGAACACTTATTAACACACATTTATTGTTATTATCATAAGCCTTGTTTATTATGCTACACCTTCCGTTTAAATCACCGATTTTTGAAAATCTGCCATTTTCCTTTAATGATGTATCCGTATCTCGTGTCATAACAACATTAATACCTTTTTTCTGTAATATATCCCGAAGCTGTAACGCAATGGCAAGATTAACGTCTTTTTCTTTAGCATTATTTATTCCTACTTTTCCCGGGTCTTCTCCCCCATGTCCCGGGTCAATTACCACTATGTAATCTTTCTCCTTTGTCTTAACTGTGCTTTCCCTGTTTTCAACTACTTTGTTCATATTGCAGGCAATTAACGTCACTGACATTAACAAAATCAGAGACATGAAAATTTCCATTTTTTTGCTATACTTAATAAATTCCGTCACTATTCTACCCTACATGCTTTTTATACAATATATGTAGGGTAGTTGCTTTTTATTTTACAATACTTCCTGACCATTCAAAATTATTTTTTTTATAGGATGGCTCTACTACGGAAATAATTGAGTCATACAGGTAATCATGACCTGATGCCGTTTTCATTAACTTGTTTTCGTACATTGCCTCAGCAATATTATATATCGAATAGGAATGTACCTTTCCATAGACATATGTACCATCACTTAACACTGCATATGCCCTGACCTTATATTTTGTGGAAAATTCCTGAGAATTATTTTTTTCAAAAAGCATAGTCATTACATAATTATTCTCTCCATCCTTATAGCCCATTAATCCATTTTGTGTGGATTCGAAGGATTTTATATAATCATTTTCATTTCCCACATACATTTCATCATCAGATATGTTATTTGTAACATCTCCTGTCTTTTCCAAAGCATATACAAAGCCTGTTTTTTCAACATTCTTTTCGTTTATTTCAGGTTTTACCCCACTTACAACCCTTATTCCACCTAATGTTGTACTAATCTGGTATCCCCTGATACTTACATCATCACTTACATTTAAAGTTTCTTTTCCCTTTAAATCCGGTAAATCATTTCGCACAATTGTGTTTTCAGCCCAATATAGGTTTTGGATTTCGCTGTTTGTATTATGGGAGAACGTAAGCTCTGCCCAGCTCATTACAAAACTCCATCTTGGTTGCTCCTTCAACTGCTGCGCAGTAGGAAGTTTGTCACACTCCCCTATGGCTATCAGCTTATTTTCTGCCACACTTAATGCCTGATTATATTTATATTCTGTAAAATAATCGCTATTATATATGTCTACTGCAAAAATATCCCAATAATCATTTCCCGGATTATATTCACTCCAGTCATAAGATAAATCCTGCATATCCCAAACCCATATAATATTATCAAGTCCTTTTTCCTTTTCAAGATAATCTCTTGTTAAACGGTACAATGCTCCGGTTCCGTTAGTGCCTTTTCTGCCTGCCCACCAGAACATACTTTGGTTCATTTCGTGGAAAGGTCTGAATAAAACCGGAACCCCATTATCTTTTAAGTAAGAGATATACTGTGCATATGTATCCAGTCTTTTCTTCCATGCCTTATTCAATTCACCACCATTTGTTATCAGGCTACTCCACTGTTCATCCGTCAGTTTACTTACAACTCCGCCATCCCAGTTTCCTGCCTCTGCCTGTGTAGGCGGTGTAACATGTAACATAAGCTGAACTATTGAGCCATTTTCCCATTGCTTTTTACATTCATATATCATATTCCATCTGTTTGAAACATCTGATGACGAAAATAGGAAATCTCCACTCCAAAGTGCCGGATACTGTCCTGTTACGGCATACGCCTGATTTGTCTGTTTTGAAGGTTCCGAATTTGGCTCACGGTTATGTATTCCAACAATGGTTTTCTGTCCCTGCATACTGTATAAATATTCCATAACCTTTTTTCTGGCACTTGCAGCATCGCTTTTTATTGTACTACCTCCTACGCTGTCCTTATATATCTCGAATTCATAAATTGAGAAACCATACTCCGTTGCACGTTTTATACAATAGATTTTTACATATCTGGCACTTACCGGCGTAAATTCAATGGTTTGTGTTCCACCTGTGGCATTATAATTTTCATATACAGTTGTCCAGGTTGTATTGTCATTTGACACCTGTACCTGAAATTGTGATGCATAAGCAGCTTCCCATGCTACTTTCACTGTTGATATGGTATATGACTGCCACAAATCCACAATCAGGTTCTGATTATCTGCAAATTCAGATGCCCAACGTGTTGTTCCGTCTCCATCTACAGCATTAGACGCCAAATATTCGTCTGATTCTACAGATGATGCTGTAATGGTTCTTTTATAGGCTATATTTTCTGTATCTGCAGCCTTTATATTCATATTTTTTACTTCTGACAATCCTGTTGTTATAATCATTAATGCCATCAAAAAAACAGCAATTATTCTTTTAGACTTCATAAAATATTCTTCCCTTTCCATGTTTTTGTTACTCATCTAAAATTAATGAAACCGCTATGCTGACATTATCAACATAACGGTTTCATAGCAAAAGAGAAATACAAATTTCTACTTATAAGCTTGTTACAATATCTGACCAATCATAGTCAACCTGTTTATATGATGGATTTACCAATTTCAAAATGCTATCGTACAAATATGTATGACCTGCATTTGTAGGCATTTTTCCACCATCGTATAATGCTGATGCCACATTATATACAGAATATGAATAAATATCACTATATACATATGAGCCATCACTTAAAACAGCATATGCTCTTACTTTGTATTTTGCTGTATATTCCTGTACTGTCTGGTTCTCAAATAATGTTGTCATTACATAATACTGAGCTGTCTTTGAGCTTCCAAATACTTTATCAACATTTCCATTGTTAGTTGATTCAAATGATGCAACATAATAGTTGTCAGCTGATACTGTCATATCGATATTCTTTACACCTGTATCCTTATCACCAAGTTTTGTTAATGCATATACAAGTCCATGTTTTACAACATTCTTGCCATTAACTGTTGGTTCAACAGATGCCACAACTCTGCTTCCCTTTAATGTTGAGCTAATCTGATATCCTACAACGTTTACATCCTTGCTTGTTACAACTGTTTCAGTACCAGGCTCTGTTGGTGTTTCTGTAGGTTTCTCTGTTGGCTGCTCAATTTCTCCTGTATTATCTAAGTCATCCGGCTTATCAGGATTTTCAATATACTGTACTCCGCCGTAAGGTACAGTGATTGTCTTTGTATATTTGTTGTTAGTTTCATTCATTTCGCCAAATACATTACTGTCATCAGCCCATGCTGTTACAGTATGTGATCCGGTTGTTGCTGTCCATGAACTTCCACTATTTCCACCGGTTGCTGTTAATTTAATTACCTGTCCCGGCTGAAGTCCATCAAAATACTGGTCATTCCATGTAATTGGAGATGGATATGGATTTCCATCAATCTGGAACTGTACACCTAATTTCTGACCTGCAGGAATTGCTGTATCTCCGGCATTTACAATAGTAGCTGTAAATGTAAGTGCATCTCCTACATTGATAATCTCTTTATCCCACGTAACATCTAAAACCTGAATATCATATCTTCCTGTTACAGGTGTATAAGTAGGTTCTCTGTCAGGAGCTTCCTGAACGTTAAATGATTTTGATCTTGTGTTGTTATCCTTTGAAAGCTCATTTGGAAGTTTATTTCTATAATCCACTGTAGCTTCAATTGTATGTCCACCTGCTGTTGCTGTCCATGTAGAGGTTGGTGAAAGCTTAATTGTTTCTCCTGCCTTTAAACCACCTTTATATGTTGTGTTTGTGTAACTTCCTTTTCCATCTACAGTTATTTTAATCTGAATTGCTACTCCTTCAGGAATATCTACATTTGATGTATTCTTAACTGCAGTTGTAAATGTTACTTTGTCACCTTCTTCAATAGATGAAGAATTGCTTTCATTTTTCCATGAAAGACCTGCAAGTGCAACGTCATATCCTGTAATTCCGTCTAACGGATCTATAACTCCACCACCCTGTGAAGTATCTGCTTCCGGATAACCCGGAACTTCATATGTAACATCATCATCTAAAAGTGTCACTGTATCATTGCCTGCTAAATTTTTAGGTGTAGCATTATCTGTATAGAAAGGCCATGTACTTGTGTTCTTTCCTGTCTGGTCAGAAACAACCGCACCAACAGTAAGTCCGTTAAATACAGCTGATGAATTTGCATTTTCTCTGATTGCTGCTCCTGAATAACCTGAGCTTGAGAAATCAGAAATCTGTTTTGAAAGACCTGCACCTAAAATTGTAGTATCATTAAATGTGATATTACTATAACTTGTTCCTAAAAGTCTTATTGCAGTAAACGGTGAATCGTAAATCTGTGTATTATTAAATACAATATTTTTTACTTCCTGTTCAAAGTCAATAGCCGCATAATCTCTTCCCCAACATTCTTTTGGTGTACCACATCTTACAAGAATGTTGTTGTCAAATGTATTAGGTGTAGAACCTGAGAATTTGTATCCAGGGAATGTTGTATTAAAGTGAATACCTGCTGCCATAAATGAGTCACATAAATAGTTGTTGTAAACCTTGTGACCCTGACCACCATAGATTGCCAATAAACCGGCTCTCCATCCTAAGTCAATTGTGTTATATGCAAATACGTTATTTACTTCATCTTTTGCACCCATGGTCTGGTCATTCCACATTGCCAAGCCATCATCACCATTGTTTCGTACTGAACAGTTATATACTACTGCATTACTTGTTCCCTGACAGAAGTTTACACCGTCAGCTAAGTTATTTCTAATTCTGCTATTTACAACTTTAACTCCATCACAGTAATCGATTTTTCCATTGTAATCGCCAAACCAGAAACCACACTCAAAGTGTTCTTCCCAAATATCATGAATTACGGAGCCATCTGCCCATATATCCATAAAGCATTTATAAATTGCCTGTTCATTATGTCTTGAACGTAATCCTGAGTTAAGATACATATTACAGAACTCAACATTTTTACAATATCCGTCAGCTACTGTGCTTCCCTTTGCATTTGGGTTTCCGCCTGAAACACCACCACCGGAAACTTCTTCACTTGTAAACTGAATATTTGTGTACCAAATTCCGGCACCTGTAATCTTCATATTTTCAGCACCGATAGTCCACATTCCGTCTAATAAATATGTACCTTCCGGAATGTATAAATCCATTCCCTTCTTATCCGCATCTGCTACTGCCTGCTTAAATGCTGCTGTATTTTTGCTGGCAATTGCAGCATCAAATGTATCACGGTCTCCATGTTCACCATAAGCTACAGCACCATATTCTTCAACACTTACTGAATTATCAGGCTGTTCAATTGCTTCCGGTACATCCTCGATTTCAAGGAAATCAACACCATATTCATATCCACCTGCACCTGTGCTTTGAATTTTAATCTTATCACCACTCTTTAATGGTGTATCAAGAAGAAAATGTACTTCATCAAATGCAAATGCGCCTATTGCTCCTGCACTATCGCTTGGGCTTCCACTACCAAAGTTAAAATACTGCCACATCCAGAATGAATCTAATTTTACGGTTTTTACTTTTTTGTTATTTACATATACATCCAGAGAACCCTTTACACCTGTTCCACCATTTCCGTCAGGCAGTGTAAATCTCATTGTTACACCTGCTCCTGTTGTTTTCATGGTCCATTCTACGGATGAACCACTTCCCGGAAGTCCTACATAGGACTGTGCTGAAGCCTGAGTTGCAATATTATTAGGATTCCAATCTGTAGATGTCTTAAGTATTGCTCCTCCGCTAAGCACTGCATCTGTTGAATCATATCTTGTGTATGGCATTTTTGCTCCTACACGTCCGTTTGCATCTGCTGTCGGAATAGTAAATTGATCCGCAACACCTGCTGCTTTTACTTCTTCCTGACCTTTCTTCAAAGCAACCGGCTGCACTGTCATTGCCAGTGCCAATGTGACTGCTAATACTTTTTTTACAATCTTTCTCATTAATTACTCCTTTCCGTTAGGTTTGCAGAAAGAGAGAACCAGCCCCCCAGTCAGTTCTCTCCTTCACTTTTAAAAGTTTTTTCCATAATTAATATTTAATTAATGACTATTCTATCTCAGAAGCATCAGCTACTGTATTTCCCCAATTGTAATCAACCTGTGCATAATCAGGGTTTACAACCTTAAGGATGTTGTTGTACAGGTAATCATGGGCTGTGATTGTATTCATCATCTTGTTTGAATACAATGTATCTGCTATGTCATATACTGAGTATGAGCTTACCTTGCTGTATACATATGTTCCATCACTAAGCTCTGCATATGCTCTTACCTTATACTGTGCTGAGTATTCTTTTGCTGTGTTTGCTCCAAACAGTGTTGTTCTTACAAAGTATGTTGCTGTGTCTGATGATCCGAACTTAACATTTTCTGCTGTTCCAACCGGTGTTGACTCAAGTGCTGTTACATACTTACTTGTTGTTCCAACTACCATGTCATCATCTGATACGTCAAATGATGCATCTCCTGCCTTGGTTACTGCATATATGAATCCCCAGTTCTTAACTGCCTTATTGTTGATTGTAGGTTCTACTGATCCAACCACTCTGCTTCCTCCAAGGGTTGTGCTAATCTGGTATCCTTCAATCTTTACGCTGCTGCTTATTGTTACCTTTCCGGGATCGATAACTATGTTATCAAGATCATCCGGTGTGTCAGGATTTTCAATGAGTCCTGCACTTGGTACAACAAGTGTGATGCCTGTTGTGTTATTGTTTTCGTTTACTTCATTTGGAAGACGGTTTACATCATCTACCCATGCTGTAACTGTATGTGTTCCGTTTGTTGCACTCCAGTAATTTATTCCGTTTGAACCTGAGTTACATGTAAGCTTGATTGATGCTCCTGCCTTAAGTCCGCTTGAATATGTGTCACACCATCTGATGTCTGATGTGTTTCCGTCTACCTGTAACTGGTATCCGATTACTGTTCCTGCAGGAATGTCTGTATCTCCCGCATTCATTACTGTTGCTGTAAATACTAAATGGTCTCCTGTATTTACTGTATTCTTATCATATTCAATGTCTGTTACCACAAGGTCATATCCTCCTGTAACCTTTGTTACGTTGGCTGACTTTCTTCCTACATTGAATTTCTTTGTTACTGAGTTCTGTGAATCTCCTGTTGCAGTTGCCACTACTGTGTGTCCGCCATATCCTGCTGTCCATGTTGTTGTGGCTGTAACCTTAACTGTTTCTCCTGCCTTGAGTCCACCTGTATATGCTTCATTCTTAACTGTTGTGCTTCCGTCTATTACCGCCTTGAATCCGATTGCCTGACCTGCAGGAATGTCATCTCCTGTGTTGTTGTAAAGCAATGCTGTAAACTTAACTGCGTCACCTTCCTTAAGTTCTGATAAACCTGATGCATTCTCCCATGCAAGTCCCTGTACTGAAAGCTCGTACTTAACTTCCGGTGCTTTTGTTGTTGGTTCCGGTGCCTTTGTTGTTGGAGCTTCTGTCGGTTTCTGTGTAGGTGCTACTGTAGGCGCCTGGGTTGGAGCCTCTGTTGGCTTCTGTGTAGGTGCTACTGTAGTAGGAGTCGGCTTTGTAGGCTGTTCCTCACCACCACCTGTTCCTGTAAAGTCGTCAGGGCTGTCAGGATCATCAAAATACTGTGTTCCACCAAATGGTACTTTTAATGAAATAGTTGTCTTGTTATTGCTTTCATCTACTTCACTAATTAATCCACTATCATCAACCCATGCTGTTACTGTATGTGTTCCTTCTTCTGCTGTCCAGTATGCACCATCTGAACCATTACCGCCGTTAGCTGTAAGCTGTACGCTTTCTCCCGGCTGTAATCCTGAATAATATGTATCACACCATGTAATAGGTGATGGGTATGCTTTTCCATCAATCTGGAACTGTACACCAATCTTTGTACCTGCGGCAATTGCTGTATCACCTGCATTTACTACTGTTGCTGTAAACTGAAGTTTATCTCCTGTTGCAATCTTGTCCTGTCCGTATGTAATATCTGTTACCACAAGATCTCCACCCCCTGTTACTCTCTTAACAGTTGTGCTTGAACCTGTATCAGCAACATTTATTTTCTTTGTTCTTGTATTATTGTTTTCATCTAATTCATCAGGTAACTTGTTTGAATCATCAACAACTGCTTCTACTGTATGTCCGCCCTTAGTAGCTGACCATATACTTGTAAGAGTAATTGCCGCTGTAGCTCCTGCCTTAAGTCCTGATTTGAATTTTGTATACTTAAATGATGTTGTATCATCAATTGTAACCTTAACAGGAATTGTTACTCCCTCAGGAATATCCACATTACTGTCATTCTTAATCTGCATTGTAAACTGAACTTTATCACCATGTTTAAGAACTGATGAACCGTCTGCATTAGCCCACGCAAGACCTGTTACAATAAGATCATATCCTGTAATTCCATCAAGTGGATTAACTATTCCACCACCCTGCTCACCGTTTACGGCATTTGGATATCCAGGAACAATGTATGTTGTATCTTCGTCGTATACTGTAACTGTGCTGTTTCCTGCAATGTTCTGTGGTGTCTGTCTGTCTGTCCAGTATGGCCATGTTGTATTTGCCTGACCTGCATTATTTGCATACTTATCAGGGCGGATACCTGCAATTTCAAGTCCGTTAAACTTAACGCTGGTACCAGCCGGCTCTCTGATTGCTACAGGTGAATGGGTATTACATGAGAATGTAATATCCTGTCCTGAGAGACCTGCACCAAAAATCTTTGTATTATTAAATGTAATTCCACTACAGTTATTGTCTAATATTCTGATAGCTGTAAATGGTGAATCATAAATCTGTGTATTGTTAAATGTTACATTTTTAACATCCTGCTTAATATCAATAGCTGACAAATCTTCTCCCCAGCTGTCTGAGTTTGTACCACATCTTACAAGAATATTGTTATCAAATGAAATTCCTGTCGTATTTCCAAACTTATAGCCCGGGAATGTTGTATTCAAATGAATACCGGATGCCATAAACATATCGCATATGTAGTTGTTGTAAATCTTATGTCCGTCACCACCGTAGATAGCTATACCACCGGCTCTCCAAACAAAGTCAATTGTGTTGTATGCAAATATATTTCCTTTTTCATCCTTTGCATTCATATATGTGTTATTCCACATAGCAAGACCGTCGTCACCGTTGTTTCTTATTGAACAATTGTAAACAGCAGCATTGCTGGTACCCTGACAGAAGTTAACACCGTCAGCTAAGTTATTTCTAATTCTACAATTTACTACTTTAACGTCATCGCTATAATCAAGTGCACCATTGTAATCACCAAACCAGAAACCACATTCAAAATGGTCTTCCCATACATCATGGATTACTGTTCCATCTGCAAATATATCCATAAAACATTTATATACTGCATTTTCACCATATCTTGAACGAAGGTTTGAATTAATATACATATTACAAAATTCAAGGTTCTTACAATAACCATCACCTGATGTTCCATCACCGGCATTTGGGTTACCACCTGAGATACCACCACCAAAAGCTTCTGAGCTGGTAAACTGAAGGTTTGTATACCACATTCCGGCACCTGTAATCTTCATGTTAGAACATCCAATGTTCCACATACCGCTTAAATGGAATGTTCCTTCAGGGAAGTATACATCCATATTGTTTGCATCTGCATCTCTTACAGCTGCTCTGATTGCATCTAAATCATCAATTCCATCATCAGGAATAGCACCGTAATCCTCTACGTTAACTGAATTATCAGGCTGCTCTATAGGATTTGGTACATTTTCAATTTCAAGGAAGTCAACACCGTATTCAACTCCGCTTGCACCTGTACTCTGAATACGAATTTTATCTCCTTCTTTTAATTGTTTATCTAATTTAAAATGAACCTCATCAAATGCGAAACATCCTGTTCCTCCCGGTGTATCACTTGGGCTTCCACCTGAGAAATACTGCCACATCCAATATGAATTAAGGTTAACTGTCTGTGCATAAGTGCCGTTTACATATACATCAACTGAACCTTTAATACCCATACCATCTGATGAATCAGGCATTGTAAATCTCATTGTTACACCTGAGCCTGTTGTGTTCATAGTCCATTCAGCATATGAACCGTTGCTTGGAAGTGCTACATAAGACTGCTCTGATGCCTGAGTAGCAATATTGCTCTTAGCCCAGTCTACTGAAGTCTTAAGTGTCGCTCCACCCCCAAGAGTAGCTACTGTTGAATCATATCTTGTGTATGGCATTTCTGCCCCCACTCTGCCACTTGCACTGGCTGCAGGTATTTCGAACTTATCTGCCACGCCAACTGCATTAACCTGTTTGCTTCCAAAATAGCCATTTACAGGTTGAAATGTCATTGCACATGCTAATACTAACGCACATGCTTTTTTGATACTTCTTCTCATAAATACTTCTCCCTTTTAAAATAAAACCACTATGCGTTTAACGTTAAACTAAACTTAACACGACTAAAGTTTTTTGTCAATTTGTTTAAAACTAATTTTTTTCACATATTTTTCGCATTTATTTTGTGCATTTTGCACAAGTGTTATATATTTACACTATATTTGCATTTATTTTACGTAAAAAAACGTTATTATACGCTCTTTATACAAAATATGTGTTTTAATATATTTTAAGTAATATCATTTTTCTTAAATATATCATTATTTAATAACCGATATTAAATAAAAAGGAAGGAATAACACCCGACAACTATGTCACCGGGCATTATCCCTTCCTTTTAAAACCTTGAATGTTTTTTATTACTGTACAGTTGATACATCAACAACTGTGTTACTCCAATTGTAATCAACCTGTGCATAATCAGGGTTTACAACCTTAAGGATGTTGTTGTAAAGGTAATCATGGGCTGTGATTGTATTCATCATCTTGTTTGAATACAATGTATCTGCTATGTCATATACTGAGTATGAGCTTACCTTGCTGTATACATATGTTCCATCACTAAGCTCTGCATATGCTCTTACCTTATACTGTGCTGAGTATTCTTTTGCTGTGTTTGCTCCAAACAGTGTTGTTCTTACAAAGTATGTTGCTGTGTCTGATGATCCGAACTTAACATTTTCTGCTGTTCCAACCGGTGTTGACTCAAGTGCTGTTACATACTTACTTGTTGTTCCAACTACCATGTCATCATCTGATACGTCAAATGATGCATCTCCTGCCTTGGTTACTGCATATATGAATCCCCAGTTCTTAACTGCCTTATTGTTGATTGTAGGTTCTACTGATCCAACCACTCTGCTTCCTCCAAGGGTTGTGCTAATCTGGTATCCTTCAATCTTTACGCTGCTGCTTATTGTTACCTTTCCGGGATCGATAACTATGTTATCAAGATCATCCGGTGTGTCAGGATTTTCAATGAGTCCTGCACTTGGTACAACAAGTGTGATGCCTGTTGTGTTATTGTTTTCGTTTACTTCATTTGGAAGACGGTTTACATCATCTACCCATGCTGTAACTGTATGTGTTCCGTTTGTTGCACTCCAGTAATTTATTCCGTTTGAACCTGAGTTACATGTAAGCTTGATTGATGCTCCTGCCTTAAGTCCGCTTGAATATGTGTCACACCATCTGATGTCTGATGTGTTTCCGTCTACCTGTAACTGGTATCCGATTACTGTTCCTGCAGGAATGTCTGTATCTCCCGCATTCATTACTGTTGCTGTAAATACTAAATGGTCTCCTGTATTTACTGTATTCTTATCATATTCAATGTCTGTTACCACAAGGTCATATCCTCCTGTAACCTTTGTTACGTTGGCTGACTTTCTTCCTACATTGAATTTCTTTGTTACTGAGTTCTGTGAATCTCCTGTTGCAGTTGCCACTACTGTGTGTCCGCCATATCCTGCTGTCCATGTTGTTGTGGCTGTAACCTTAACTGTTTCTCCTGCCTTGAGTCCACCTGTATATGCTTCATTCTTAACTGTTGTGCTTCCGTCTATTACTGCCTTGAATCCGATTGCCTGACCTGCAGGAATGTCATCTCCTGTGTTATTGTAAAGCAATGCTGTAAACTTAACTGCGTCACCTTCCTTAAGTTCTGATAAACCTGATGCATTCTCCCATGCAAGTCCCTGTACTGAAAGCTCGTACTTAACTTCCGGTGCTTTTGTTGTTGGTTCCGGTGCCTTTGTTGTTGGAGCTTCTGTCGGTTTCTGTGTAGGTGCTACTGTAGGCGCCTGGGTTGGAGCCTCTGTTGGCTTCTGTGTAGGTGCTACTGTAGGAGCCTGTGTAGGTTCCGGTGTATTTGTTGTTGTTTCTTCTCCATCTGATAAATCAGGAAGTGTATCTGTAAGCCATGCCTGTTCAATTGATACTGCTCCTGCTGCTCCTGTTGCTCCTGTATGAACATGGAATGCTGAGAAGAATGATGGTGATACACCTGTTGCACCTAAATCTACTACAACTGTCTTTGTAGCTGAGCTATCATCAAATGATGTTCCTGCTACTGTCTTAAATGGTTTATTTGTTCCATCATTATTCTGATTTGGATCAAACCAATATACTGCTGTAGGTGGGTTTGCATTATCACCTAATCTCATTGATGTAATATCACCTGAATATGTAACTACAAGATATTTCATTGATGATGAAATTGAATCTGATAAAGTTGCATATTTCTGCCATTTATAATCTGTTGTCCATGAGTAAGAACCTTCAAAACTTGTAAGTTCAACATCACCTGCACCAGGTCCTAAAGGTTTCTTTGTAGGAGCTTCTGTTGGTAATGTTTCTGACGGATCTCTTGTTGTTACTTCAGGATCTGTCTCCGGCTCTGTACCTTCTTTAACTATCTTCTGTCCGTTTGTAATGTCATAACCAGGAAAACTGTTTGCATTTGAGTTAGCTGTGTATACTCCACCACTGTATGTGTAATTTCCACCGGCATCAATTCCAAATTTGTAATTTGTATTTCCATATGCACTTTCGCTTGATGGAATAGTTGGAAGGTTGCTTGCATCATCACAGTAATATGGCCAATGCTTATCAGCACTCTCTGAAAGATATTTTGTTACTACGTTCTTTACAAGTAAATTCTTATATGTAATGTTTGTTCCGCTCTGTCTTACAGCAACTTCGCTATGTTTGCTACATGAGTAATCATCATTCATCTTATCAAGGCCAACACCAAAAATTAATGTGTTGTTCATTGATACACCTTTACCATTAAAATTAAATGTACGAATACCATTAGCCTGAGCATCATATATTTCATTGTTACTAAATGTTACATTATTTACTCCACCTGAAACATCAATTGCTCCAAGACTCTCGTTCCATGAATCTTTATTTGTACCTGTTCTTACAAGAACGTTATTTGCTACTTCGATTTTTGTTGTGTTGTTAAACTGGCATCCTGAGAAGTTTGTATTCATATGGATACCTGCTGCTGTAAATGTATCTCGGATGTAGTTGTTGTATACCTTATGACCTTCACCACCGTAAACAGCAATACCACCTGCTCTCCAGATAAATTCAACTGTATTGTAGCAGAATGTGTTATTGTATTCATCATCCGGCTGGAAGTCTGTTGCGTTCCACATTGCAAGTCCGTCATCACCGTTGTTTCTTATGTCACAGTTATGAACATTTGAATCTCTTGTTCCCTGACAGAAGTTAATACCATCGGCAAAGTTATTACGAACTCTACAATTGTAAATATTTAAATCACTTTCTTTGTTAATTGAATTGCTATCGTATCTTCCAATCCAGAAACCACATTCAAAATGTTCTTCCCAAACATCGTGGATACTTGTTCCTTTTGCAAACAAATCTCTAAAGCACTTGTAATTTGCCTGCTGGTCAAATCTTGAATGAAGGTTTGAATTGATATACATATTACAGAATTCTACGCCCTGGCAATAACCTGTCTTCTCACCACAGATACCACCTGAACCCATACCTGAGTTAGTGAACTGTAATTTTGTATACCACATACCTGCACCTGTAATCTTTACGCCGTCAGCTGCAAGAATCCATGTTTCATTCATATAATGAACACCTGATGCAAGATATAAAATCTTGTTTCCTGCTTCAGCCTTCTTGATGTAACTTTCCATCTGTGACTGTGTATGTGTTCCTGCAGGTACTACTGTTGCTCCACTTGGTGCGCTAATGTAATCTGTATATTCAACTTCAATAAAGTCGATTCCAAGTGTGTAGTCTCCTGTATTTGTAATAGTAATTGTACTTCCACCTGTTAATGGTTCGCTAAGTCTGAAATGTACTTCATCAAAAGCAAATGCAGGTGTACCGTTACTATTGTTAGCATCAACAGGATGTCCACTTGGGAAATACTGCCATGCATAGTCTGATGTAACCTTTACCTCACTGCTTGATAAATATGTATTATATCTCTTTGATGAATCTTCATTGTCATAACCCTGAACAGATGCACCATTGCTTGCCTTTACTGAAAACTTGCTCTGAAGTCCAAGTGGTTTTCCTGCACCGTCGCTTCCACCGCTTCCGTCAGGCAATGTGTATCTTACATTGACACCGTCTCCTCCACGTCCTGTTTTAATAGTCCATGTAATTGACTGACCTTTTCCCAATTCAACATATGACTGGTTTGATGCCTGGCTGGCAATATTAGATCTGTCCCAATCTAATGATTCTTTCTTTGTTCCTGTATAGTTATCCTGATAAGATACTGTTCCTTCATCCATTGCAGCTAAATTCTTTGCATTGTTTGTGTAAGAATTTTCAATTGCCGCAGGGCTTGTGTCGTATCTGAAATATGGCATCTTAGCGCCTACCTGCCATTCAGTATTGTTCTGTGCAGCTTCTAATCTTGACTGTGCTGCCGGTACATCGGCTGTATTAGTAGCCGGTGCTGCTTCAACTGTATTAGGTGATAAATTAAAGAAATTACCTGATACAGGCTGAACCACCATTGCTGCTGTCAATGAAAGTGCTACAACTTTTTTGATTAACTTTCTCATATATACCTCTTCCTTTCTTTAAATTTCCCCACTTCTGCTAAGTTTAACGTTAAACTAAGCTTATCACGAATTTGAGCTTTAGTCAATTTGTTTAAATCTGATTTTTTCAACAGATTTTTGTTTGTTTTTTTGTGTATTTTGTACAAAAATAGAGAGTAACACCTATTGTTACCCTCTATATTATGCATAAAAACGTTATTAACTATTTTATTTTTATATCTATTTTCCCATCAGTGCATTACTAAGCATTGCAAATTCTTCTAAAGTCAGCTTCTCGCCCCTTATATTTTCGTCCTTTCCTATAGCTTTTATGGCATCTGCAATCTGTTCCTTGGTAAAGTCAAGTTCCGAAGAGTTCTTAAGACCATTAACTAAAGTCTTTCTTCTCTGGTTAAACGAAGCCCTTATTATCCTGAACATAAGTCCCTCATCTGCTACTGAAACTACCTGCTGTGAATGTCTTGTAAGCTTAATTACTGCGGAATCAACATTAGGTCTTGGCATAAAACAGTTTGCCGATACATTAAGCACAACTTTCGCATCTGCATAATACTGTACTGCTAAAGACAACGCTCCGTAGTCCTTACTTCCGGGGCCTGTCTGCATTCTGTCTGCCACCTCTTTTTGAACCATAATTGTAATGCTGTCTATTGGAACCTTACTTTCAAACAATCCCATAATAATAGGTGTTGTTATATAATATGGAAGGTTTGCCACGACTTTTATAGGTTTTCCACCGTTTTTTTCTTCTGCCAATGATTTTATGTCAACCTTTAATACATCCTCATTTATAACTTCAACATTATCATATTCAGATAATGTATCCTTCAAAATAGGTATAAGCATCTTATCAATTTCCACTGCCACAACCTGCTTTGCCGCCTCACAGAGATACTGCGTCATGGTTCCGATTCCCGGGCCGATTTCCAATACAAAATCATCTTTTGTAATTCCTGCTGCACTTACAATATTTTCTAATATGTTAGAATCTATAAGAAAATTCTGTCCGAATTTCTTTTGAAAGGCAAATCCGTATTTGTTTATTATCTCTTTTGTTGCTGCCGGTGTTCCAAGATACGCCATTATTTATATCCTCTTTCTTCCTATACCATATACATTTTTTGCATTTTCACATGTTATGTCAATAACCTCAGTAGGACTGATGCCCTTAATTTCAGCTATTTTATTTACAACATAAGGCAGATTAAATGAATCATTTCGCTTTCCTCTGTTAGGAACAGGTGACATATATGGGCAATCTGTTTCAATAACCATCTTATCCATTGGCATGTATTCTACCACTTCCTGAAGCTTTCTTGCATTGGAAAAAGTAACAACTCCGCCAATTCCCAAATAAAAGCCCATGTCCATAAACTGTTTCGCCATTTCCTTCGTGTATGAGAAGCAGTGAACAATTCCACCCATTTCGTCAGCCCTGTTAGCCTTCATGACATCATATGTATCCTTAGCAGCGTCACGGCTGTGAATAATAATAGGAAGCTGTGCCTCTCTCGCTATTTGCATCTGACGCTCAAAAGCTTTTATTTGCTGGTCTTTGTTTTCATTCCAATGATAATCCAATCCGATTTCCCCTACGGCAACAATCTTTGGCTTGTAAACACTGCGCTCTAACCATTCATAATCTTCTTCAGTTAAATCAGCCACATCATCCGGATGCACTCCAAGGGCTCCATATACATAAGGAAACCTTCTTGTAAGTCCTATGGTAGTCTTACATGAATGAATGGATGCTCCCACATTTACTATGTATTCAACCCCTCTGTTTCTCATACGTTCTAAAATCTGTTCACGATCATCATCAAATGCCTCATCATCATAATGAGCATGTGTATCAAAAATCATATTTCCTCCAACTTTTCCTTCATAAATGCTGACGGTAAAATGCACAATCCCACTCCCTAAGGAATGGGATTTTACATAACTTATAAAGTTTCTCTTTGTATTTTAGCAGATTTCACTTCCACTTACTATATCTTTATCTACAGTTACTACTGAAAGATTTCCCTCATCATCCCCGGCTGCAAGTATCATTCCCTGAGACTCAACACCACAGAGCTTACAAGGCTTTAAGTTTGTAATAACGGCAACCTTCTTTCCTACCATCTCTTCAGGCTTATAATATTTAGCTATTCCGGATACTATCTGGCGGGTTTCTGCTCCAATCTTAATCTGTGAAACAAGAAGCTTTTTAGCCTTTGGAACCGGCTCACACTTAATTACCTCACCTACCTGAATCTGAACCTTGTCAAAATCATCAATTGTAATCTCAGGTTTAGCCTCTACTTCCGGATATTTTTCTCCTTCAGTATCTTTTTTCTGGGCTGCCTTAATTTCTTCAACTTTTTCCATAACGTCCTTTATGTCCATTCTGGCAAATAAAATTTCCGGCTTTTCAGTAACCTTATTACCTGATTTGTATTTGCCAAATTCTTCCATATCGTCAAAAGCTCTTGCTTCTGCGTTAATCTGCTGAAGAATTTTCTTTGATGTTTCAGGCATAAATGGCTCTAAAAGGCTTGCGCCAATATTAATACCTTCAATTAAATTGTAAAGCACTGTTGCAAGTCTGTCCTTCTTGTCTTCTTCCTTTGCCAGTGCCCAAGGCATTGTTTCATCAATATATTTATTACATCTCTTAAATAATGCAAAAATTTCAGTAATTGCATCTGCAACTCTAAGTTTATCCATTTTTTCAGCTGCCTTTTTAGGTGCTGCAAGAACAGTTTCCTTAAAGTCTGCGTCTACATCATCGCTAACCCCTTTATTTTCAACAGCTCCATTAAAATACTTATTTGACATGGAAATTGTTCTGTTTACAAGATTTCCCAATGTATTTGCCAGGTCAGAGTTCATTCTCTCAACCATAAGCTCCCATGTTATTGTTCCATCGTTGTCAAAAGGCATTTCGTGAAGAACAAAATATCTTACCGCATCAACTCCAAATAAGTTAGCCAAATCATCAGCGTAAATAACATTTCCCTTTGACTTACTCATTTTTCCGTCTCCCTGTAATAACCAAGGATGTCCGAAAATCTGCTTTGGAAGAGGAACGTCAAGAGCCATAAGCATTATCGGCCAGTAAATTGTATGGAAACGGAGAATATCCTTGCCAATAAGATGTAAATCTGCCGGCCAGTATTTGTTATATAACTCATCATTGTTTCCGTCTACGTCGTATCCAAGTCCTGTAATGTAGTTTGATAAAGCATCTATCCAAACATAGATAACGTGCTTTGGATCAAAGTCAACAGGTACCCCCCACTTAAATGAAGTTCTGGATACACACAAATCCTGCAACCCCGGAAGAAGGAAGTTGTTCATCATTTCATTCTTTCTGGATTCCGGCTGTATAAATTCAGGATGTGTATTAATATGTTCAATAAGTCTGTCTGCGTACTTGCTCATTCTAAAGAAGTATGCCTCTTCCTTCGCCGGTGTACACTCCCTTCCACAGTCAGGACATTTGCCGTCTACTAACTGTGATTCCGTGAAAAATGACTCACAAGGTGTGCAGTACATTCCCTCATAATATCCTTTGTAAATATCACCCTGGTCATAAAGCTTCTTAAAAATCTTCTGAACCTGTTTCTCGTGATATTCATCTGTTGTTCTTATAAATTTGTCATATGATGTTCCTACAAGATCCCAAATTGTTTTGATTTCTCCTGAAACTTTGTCAACAAATTCCTTTGGAGTAACTCCGGCTTCTGCTGCTTTTAACTCAATTTTCTGTCCATGCTCATCTGTTCCTGTCTGGAATCTTACGTCATATCCCTGCTGTCTTTTGAAACGTACAATGCTATCTGCCAAAATTGCCTCATAAGTATTTCCAATATGAGGCTTGCCTGATGTGTACGCAATTGCTGTTGTTAAATAAAATGTTTTCTTTGTCATCTTTTTTCTCCTTATATTTATTATCTGCTATTTTTTGCAATTATTAACATATTTGTGAAACCTTTATTTAATATAATGTAAGTACTACTGCCACCATGCTTACACAAATAAAAATAACTCCCATCTTTTTTTGCAAAGACGAGAGTTCAAACTTCGTGGTACCACTTTACTTCATATAAAGATGTTGTATCTTTATATCTCATTTGCGCTGTAACGGGTGCAACCGTCAATAGCTACTTCCAGAAATGGAATATATCCCATCTGTTTCACCATTGCTGCTCCAGGGCCATGTTCAGTAGTTTCTCTCACTGCCCGCTTCCACCTTACCGGGCTCTCTTTAAGCGAATCCGCTACCTACTCTTCCTTTCGTGGCATTTGTCTTCTGCTCATAATTCTATTATTTTATGGGCATTTTGTCAACAAAATATCATTAGGTGGGAATGGTATTATGATCACCTTAAAAATGGCGGGCTCCGCTACCGGAAACCCGCCTATTAGAAAGAGATTGTGAATTAGCAATTTGCCATTGTTTTTCCTTCTCCTGTAATTGACTCAAAGTCTTTGTTAAATGCGTCGATTGCTGCGTCGATTGCTGCATTTTTAATAAGACCTTCAATTACGTCTGTTGCTACTGTAGATGCCCCTATTCCATATTTAGTAAGTTCAAGTACCTGCTGTGAATTCTTGAAGCTTGCTGCAAGAACTTCACATGGAAGATTGTTATTTTCAAAAATATCCCGAATATCCATAGCTACCTGAACGCCGTTATATCCAAAGTTATCAATTCTATTAATGTACGGTGCTGTATATTTTGCACCGGCTTTTGCTGCTAAAAATGCCTGCATTGGTGTGTAAATAGCTGTTGCTGTAATGTTTACTCCCTCTGCTGCTAAAGCCTTCATTGCCTTAAGTCCCTGTGGTGTTGTAGGAACCTTTACAAATGTATTTTCTCCTAATTTTTCTCTAATTACTTTAGCTTCTTCAATCATGCCTTCTGCATCTTTTGAAACTACCTGAACATGAAGTTCTCCGTCTTTTCCAACGATTTCCCTCAGTTCTGAGAGAACCTCATATGGATTTCTTCCACTTTTAGCCAAAATAGACGGATTAGTTGTAACACCATCACAAGGATATAATTCCCAAACTTTTTTTACCTTCTCAATGTTTGCGTCATCAATAATTAACTTCATCTTTTTTACCTCCAAAATTCTCTCTTTCTATATTTAATTAACCGCCGTTAATTATTTACTTATACTTCTAATTACTTATATTTCCAATATAAGGTTCTTCACGCCATTGTCTGTGGCAATTTTTCCAAATGCCCTCATCTGGTCATCGCTGTATAACGGCGGATTGTTTTTAAAACAAAATTCCTTATCCACCATGTCATACTTTGCCTGTGCCAATGGATTGTAATTTAAAATCTCGTATTTGACTTCCGGGTACAAACCGCTTATAAACTTTGCAATTCCTGCAATATTTTCTTCAGTCGCAGTCATACCAGGTATTAGTGGTGTTCTTATTATAACATTTTCTTTCTTTTCTGACATAAGCAGCCACTTCAAATTTTGCACTATCCTAGTGTTATCTACGCCCGTATACTTTTTATGAAGGTTGCTATCCATTATTTTTAGGTCTGCGTATACATAGTCAATATACTTCATGGCTTCCTTATATATAGGCATAGGAATATGAGATGCCGTCTCAATGGTGGTAGTTATGTTTTTTTCTTTTAAACCTTTTAAAATTTCAATAGCAAATTCATGTTGAAACAAAGGCTCACCACCGGACAGGGTAACCCCGCCACCGTATTTAAAAAACGGTGCATCCTTACAGGCTTCCTCCACTACCTCCTGAGATGTCATTTCCCTGGAATCCATGGTTAGTGCCACTGCCGGACAACTATCAATTATATTATGCCAGTTCTCCACCTTGGAAACATCCAGCTTTATCTTTCCGTCAACTTCCGTTACGCCACCGTTTTCCGCCAAATGCACACATGTATTACAATGTATGCATTTATTTGGGAAATACAGAGGTCTTTGTTTAATTGAAATCCCCTCAGGATTCTGACACCAGACACAGTTTAAGGTACATCCCTTAAGAAAAACCGTTGTCCTGATGCCATGTCCGTCATGGGTAGAAAATCTCTTAAAATCGAAAACGTAACCTTTCAAATTCACATCATCACTTTCTTAAATTTAAATATCGTCATAACTTGTTCTGGCAATAATTTCATCCTGAAGTTCTCCCGCCAGTTCCACAAAGTATGCAGTATATCCTGCAACACGGACTGTAAGATTTCTATACTGTTCCGGATTCTTCTTAGCCGCCAACAAATCTTCTTTTCTTACAACATTAAACTGTATATGAGGTATCTCCAAATCCACAAAAGTTCTTAACATCTTAGCGAATTTGTCGATTCCATTTTCAGTTTTGAAAAATTCCGGTAGAAACTTCATATTAAGAAGTCCTCCGTTAGTAGTCCAGCTCTTATCTAACCTTGACACTGACTTAAGAACCGCTGTCGGTCCATGTTCATCACGTCCGTAAACCGGTGACATACCGCCATCAGCTAACGGTGTCTGGGAATATCTTCCATCAGGAGAGGCTCCCACATTTTCTCCCATTGGTACATGAGCTGAAACAGTATACATTCCTGTATGATATTTTCCGCCTCTGTAATTGGTAAACTTTCCAATTCTTTCACGGAAATATTTTGCCCATTTTGCTCCAAGATTATCAACCCACTCAACATCGTTTCCATATTTAGGAACCTTGTTAAGAAGCATTGTTCTTAAAATCTCGTCACCTTCATAATTGTTCTCAAGTGCCTTAAGAAGTCTTTCCTTTGACACCTTTTTCTCGTCATACACCATCTGCTTAATTGCCGCAAGGCTGTCTGCCAGATTTGCTACCTGTATCATCTGAATACCTGACAAATTGTACTTTGCACCGCCTCGTGTAACGTCAATTCCTTTATCCATACAGTTATTAATAACTGATGACAAAAACGGTGTAGGAAGAAGGTCCATGTGTGCCTGCTCAACCTGCTCACATGCCTTTATCATCTTATCCATAAAGTAGTCTATATTCTGTCTGAAGGCTTCTTCCAAATCTTCAAAAGTTTCATATGTTGTTAGATTTCCTCTATCCGGTGCCAGCTGCTTGCCTGTTATAAGGCACTTGCCACCTGTTAAAGTAAGTTCTAATGCCTTATTTAAGTTAAACATTGCTGCATCTGACCATCCCAGATTATCTCCCTGAGTAGTAAGTTCAACACAACCTACAATGGCATAGTTTCTTGCATCCTTTTCTTCAATATCCAAATCCTTTATCATGGCAGGAATAACCGCCTTGTCATTAAAGAACTGTGGCATACCACTTCCAAGGGAAACAACTTTTATGGCTGCCTTCAATAATTTGTCACTGGTTTTTTCACAAAGTCTTACTGAAAGATTTGGCTGTGGCAAACCGATATGTTCCTGAGATTTCAGGAATAAATAAGAAAGTTCATTTTCATATGGCTCTCCATTTTCATCCTGACCACCTACCGCAATGTTAAATCCAATAGGGAATCCCGCAAAGAATTTAGCACTGTTTGAGTTCCTCATATATACAATTTCATTAAATTTAAGCCAAAGGCTTTCTATAATTTCCAATATATCCTGGTCGCTTACACCATTTTCTCTGTCATGTTTATAATAAGGATACATATAAACGTCCATTCTTCCTGGTGAAAATGATGATGCATTTGATTCCATCTGCAGGATTACAAATAAGAACCACAATGACTGAGCTGCCTCGTGGAAAGTAACCGGCGGTCTTTCTGCAATGTTTTTACAGATTTCAGCCACTGTCTTCATGTTATCTGCCCACTTTGGATTTTCCTTAGCTTCCTCTAATAACAAATAATGATATCTCATAATGAAGTTAATAGCTCCGTCCATAACAGTTACAACACTCTTATAGAAAAGCTTCTTTTCTTCATCTGTTTCTTCATCTAAATGTTTCTGTGCCTCTGCCTTGAGACCTGCCGGACCTTTCTTAAGCCATCCTTCGCAATCAGGATTAATGTGTCCCTGTGCATGATCTTTCTGATTTATTTTTGCTACCTTTGATATTTCATCAATCTCTTTTCCGTAGCGTGCCTTAAGCACATCCTCTAATGATTTTCCCTGCCAATAAGGATATATTACTTCTCTGAAATATTTAATATCCTCTTCATGAACATTAAACTTGTCCTGTGGTCTGGTTGGAAGAGTTTCAAATTCCTTATCTACCCATGTGCTGCCGCTTTCTGGGAAAACTACTCCGTATCTCACACCGGCTGTTCTGTTTCCTACAATCAGTTCTTCCGGTTCAATGCTAATACCTATCTTTTCTAAGCAGTTCTTGAGTGAGTACGCTCTCTGCATAATACGTGGCTCACCTTCATGTGCTTTATATGTGTCTGTAATAATCTTTGCCTGTTCAATAGATGCATATCTTGGAACCGAGAGCATTCTATTCTTTAATGTTTCAATTCTGTCTGTTTTAACTAAACAACTCAACATATCCACCTCCTTCATTTCTATGGTTTCATTTTATAACGGGATATATGTAAAGTCAACGATTTTTTTATTATTTTTTATTACTTTTTATTGTTCCTTATTGTTTTCAATATGTAATGGTGATTTTGAGGGCTAAAATAAGCTTTTAAGTTATCATATTGTGGTGGGAATTAGTCCATAAGTTATGAAATAACTCCGGCGGATATGAATACATGAAATTTAAAATTATAATGGATAATTCTTGTAAAATAAGTCGTTTCATATGTTAAATATACCCAAACACTTCCTCACATTACTGTGTAACCAACACGATTACCATAAAAATAAAGAAAATTAACGATGCCTTGGTAATTCCACATGTGCTCGCACCGATTTGAGCTAAGAAACTACCTTAGATATAAGGCATTACATAATATTAGGGTATTTTGATGTCAAAAAAAGCCTGACTGGATTTTTTCCCAATCAGACTTCTTTATTTAAATATTCCTTTTATATACTATTCCACATGCTATTCTTCAAACTTCCACATACTACTCCTGAAAGCTTTGTCCTATATCTACAGGTTTCTGAACATCTTTAAATTGCTGCTCTTTTACTAACTTTTTCTTGATAGAATCCAGCTTGGTATTCCAATTCTGTGCCAATTGTTCTTCTGTAAATTCGTCCTGATGTGCATTATTATAATCATTTTCAAGGCTCTTAACATATTTCTGAATAGGCAGTTGTTTCTGATAAACCATATATTCATAATCCCAATATTCATCTTCTGAACCAAAACCTTTTAACACTGAATTAAGCTGTTCCTTATTCTCCGGTTTGTTAAGTTCCTCTTTTAGACTATCAACATATGTTTTTACCTCCTCATCTGTAGCATCAAAGCCATTCTTTACAGCTTCTACATACAGTGCATTATATTCCTGAGCATACTCTTTTGCTGTTTTGTCAGCCTCCTGTCGGCTCTTTCCCTGTAATACATAAAAGTCTGACATCTGATTGAGTTCCGAATCAGTAATTAATATATCCTTTCCAACCTGACTAACTTCATCACCTTCTACCTTATTTGCCGAGTAGTTTCCCACTAATGAAGTTTTATATTTCTGTTCATCTGCTACTTTCTTTTCGTCATAAGTTTTTTTGAGTGATTGACCCCACTTTTCATTTTTATCAGTTACCTGAGTTGCATTACTTATAAGTGGAATACTTATTCCAACGGCTAAAACCATAACTACAGCTATTGCAATAATTTTTTTCTTCATAGTTCATCCAACCTTTCTCTATATTGTTTGTCAATATCAACATATTCCTTCTTTTATTAACTTTCAATCCTTTTGTTGTAAACGCAACCTTTTTGTTGTAAACGCTATTCACTACCTAATTTATTATATGTAAATTTTTATATTCGTATTTTTTTAGTTCATTAAATACCTTTGTACGCATTCTTGTACTGACAGGTATTTTCGCATTATCAATTATTAATTCGTTTTCTTTAATATTGGAAACATACGCAAGATTAGCTATATATGACTTGTGCACTTTCACTAAGTCACTTCCCCTCAATTTCTCTTCCATCTTCGTAAGACTCACTCTTTTTAAAAAGCTGGTATTATCTTTCATAAAAACTCTACAGTACACATCCTCTGCCTTAATATATAAAATATCTTTACAATTTCGGCCGTCGATATCAACATTCTTTTTCACCATACCCATTGCTTTGTTCAGATATTGACCAAGCTCTTTTTCCAAATCACTTTTCTCTATAAAACCTACTACATTCTTTCCAAAAGCTTCGTGTATCAGTTCTCCGTGATTAGTAACAAAAATTATCAAAGTATCCTTTTTCTGTTCTTCAAATATATTTTTAACTTCAATACCGCCAACCTTTGGCATTTTAATGTCTAATATTAAAACATTAATATTAACATTGGTATTTTCGACTTCCTCTCCATCTGCAAATTGTTCATAATGTACATTTTGTATGTTGTAATTTTTTCTGCACAGTTTTTCAATTTTATCTCTCATCTGCTCTTCATCATCACATATACCTACAATCATTGATTTTCCTCCCCTATGTTTTTCCGGTAAAACTATAGTTATGCAAACAAAAATATTTTTCAAGTGATATGTTTCGTAATTTTACGTCCTCTTTTGTGATTCTCTAGTATAAAAACAAATGGAAAACATAATGATCTGAAGTACAATTTCATATGCCACTAAACAAATTGTTATTGGTAAGGCTTCATTAATATAACCATACTCTCCTTAACTAGAATTTCACTTGAGCGTAAAGAGAATATCATCATTTACAAAATATGTCAATACTTTATAATAATTTTTTTATTTCTTTTAATTTATTTTTATAAATTTTACCACCACATAAAATCAGGGGCACCCCGAAATGTAATCCAACATTCTAACTTCTTGAATTACACCCGGGATGCCCCTTTTGAAAGATAAATTATGACATACTTATTAAAAACAATATTTTTGTTTATCTAATCTATTTTAATAGAACAATTCCACGTTGTACTGTTGCAAGTCCTTCAGTGCTTTTTCCTCCGGTTTGCTATCCATTACAATTCCTGCGAAATCACTAATATTTGCATATTTATAATTACCTTCACGGGCAAGCTTTCTCGTTTCCAACATAACGTAGGACTTGTTGCTGACATCCATTATCATCTTTTTAGTTAATGCGTCATCTGTAGCATATGTATAAACTTTGTCCCTGTCAGTGTCTACACCTACTGCACCCATAAAAGCCTTATCAAAATTAAATTCCTGAATCTGTTTGTTTGTATATGAACCAATGAAACCGTCTCTTCCCCTGTTCATCTTTCCACCAACAAACACAAAATTTGTATCTGAAGGTTGCACAAAAGAAAGCATAACATCTATCATATTACTTACAACGGTTATCTTCAGATTGGCTTCAATAATTAATTTAATCAGTTCTATATTACTGGTAGAAATATCAAGAAAAATCATATCCCCTTCTTCTATCAGTTCAAACGCCTTTTGCGCTATAAGCTGCTTTTCTTTTACATTCTTTCCCTTTCGCTGGGAAACATATATTTCATGGGTATTCACACGATTCTTAATGGCACCGCCATAAGTCTTTTTTAACAGCCCTTTTTTCTCTAACGCAGATAAATCTTTTCGAATACTGTCTTCTGTAACTTTAAATAACTCGCTTAATTCCTTAACTAATACGGAACCTTCTCTATTTACAATTTCGACGATTTTATTTTGTCTTTCTCTTGCCAGCATAAATCCTCCTTAGTAAAATTTATACCTACTATTGTGTACCATTATTTAATTTATGTCAAATAAGTCTTCTTATATTTTGCCGTTTTTTAACCATTCTTCTATGGTAATTCCAACGCCGCCGTCTGCGTTGCCTTCTGTCGTAATAAACTTTGCTTTTTCCTTTGCCAAATCATTTCCTGTCTTTAATGCATAAGAACATCCGGCATACTCAAGCATTGTGGCATCATTTCCTGAATCACCAAATGCCATAATATTTTCACTATTTATTCCAAGAAAATCTGCTAACCATTTAAGTCCATTCCCCTTGTCAGCTCCCACAGCAGTTATCTCCATATTTCCTTTATATCCTGCCGAATAAACCAAATCAGAAATTTCACTTAAATCCTTCATCAAAGGTTCAATACATTCATCAGGAATATGTGAAACATTAAACTTTTCAACATTTTTAGTCCTTATAATATCCCACGGGCTGTCGCATCTCTCCATTATTTTTCTGTATTCAGTTAAAAAGACTTCAGGAAGACCTTTAGCTTCAAAATAATGTTCATATGTATAATCCGTAATGTAACCTGCACCATCTGCATAAATCTCATATACCAACGGATATTTTTCAAAAACACTTAATATTCTCTCTAGGGATTTAAAAGGAAGGTAGCAGCTGCAGAGAACCTTTGCGCTGTGCATGTCCACCACAGCTGCTCCGTTTGATAGTATCAAATAGTCTACGCAACCTAACAAATCGCATTCCCTTTTTGTTAATGAATATGGTCTTCCGGTGCTTACGGCTATTAATGCACCGTTTTCTTTAGCCTTTCTAAACGCATTAATATTAATTGGGGGGATTGTTAAGTGGTCATCTGCAACGAGAGTACCATCTACGTCAGTGGCTATAAGTTTGATATTCATTTTGGGCTCCAATCCATTAAATATTGTAATACTATTTGCATTTCGCAAATTAAATTATAATAACTTTAAGACTTCCTCCTCAGTAATGCACTGCATAACCTTTTCGGCTAATTCCTTACATGCCCCAACATCGCAATCAGAAATAATCTTTCTTGTTTTCAAAACACTTGTGGCACTTACACTGAATTCATCCAGACCAAAAGCCAAAAGTAATGGTATTAACTTTGGATCAGCTGCTGCTTCACCACACATACCAACCATGATTCCTTCTTTTCTTCCGCACTCAATTATTCTCTTAATAGCACGGAGAACCGCAGGGTTATATGTGGAATACAGGTATGCTACCTTTGCATTACCTCTGTCAACTGCCATAGTATATCCTGTTAAATCATTTGTACCTATACTAAAGAATGCAGCTTCCTTTGCCAACGCATCTGCCATCATACATGCTGCCGGTGTTTCCATCATAACACCAATTTCTATGTTTTTGTTATACGGAACGTCTTTTTCGTCAAACTCTTTCATAATGTCAGCTACCATAGTCTTAACCTGACGAAGCTCATCTACTCCTGTAACCAATGGAACCATTATCTTTATTTTACCATATGCACTGGCTTTTACAAGTGCTTTTAACTGTGTTTTGTAAATATCTTGTCTCTGAAGGCAAAACCTTATTGCTCTAAATCCTAAAAAAGGATTTTCTTCCTTTTCAAGTCCAAGATACGGTACATCTTTGTCGCCTCCTATATCAAGGGTTCTTATAATTACCGGCTTACCTTTCATTGTTTCGGCAACCGCTTTATATGCTTCAAACTGTTCATCTTCCGTAGGAATGCTGTCTCTGTCCATAAACAAAAATTCAGTTCTGAATAATCCGATACCTTCTCCGTCACATTCAACAGCTTTCTTTGCATCTTCCGGCTTTCCAATATTGCATACTAATTCTACCTTTGTTCCATCTTTTGTAACAGACGGCTTTCCGGCATATGCCTTAAGAAGAGCCTTATCCTTTGCAAACTGTTCACGTTTATCTTCAAATTCCTTAACAACATCCTCTTCCGGATTAACTAATGCCTCACCACTTGTTCCGTCTAGAACAACAGTGTCACCATTCTTTACAATATCACATATTCCTTCAATACTTAAAACCGCCGGAATTTCCATTGCTCTTGCCAATATAGCTGAATGAGATGTTTTTCCACCCATCTCTGTAAGAATACCTTCAATATTTTCAGGCTTAATTCCTGCTGTCATAGATGGAGTCAAATCTTTTGCCACTAAAACAGTTCCTGCCGGTACCTGGGAAATATCAACATCTTCAATTCCCATAAGTAACTTAATCATTCTTGCTTTAATGTCTCTAAAGTCTGTAGCTCTCTGCTGTAATAATTCATCAGGTATCTGTGAAAACATTTCTGCTGTCTGCTCTAACACCTGATCAACTGCCATTTCAGCAGTAATCTTTTCAGCTATAATAAGTGAGGAAATCTGTTCCTCAATCATTGGATCCTGAAGCATTTGTATATGACCTCTTAAAATGTCTGCGTCCTTTTTACCAACAGTTTCATCCATTTTATCAGCCATCTTATTTGTAATTTCCACAAACTTTTCAATTGCCTCCTGTAATCTGGCAATCTCTGAGTCTGTTTCCGGAACATGCTTTGTTTCAATAGTAATGTCGTGGTCTTCAATTATAACAACTTTTCCTATTCCGATACCTTCGGAACCTGCAATACCTTTGTACATAATCTTACCTCTTATTATTATTCACCAAAATTCTGACTTTCAAGTTCAACAATCTTTGCCATTGCTGCTTCTTCGTCCTCACCATCACACTCAAATGTTACTTCTGCACCTGTTTTGATACATGCTGAAATGATGTTTATAAGACTCTTTGCGTTTATTCTCTTTTCACCAAATACAATTGTTATGTCGCATGCGAATTTACCCATTTCCTTTGCGATAACTCCTGCCGGTCTCATGTGTAATCCCTCCGGATTGTTTACTGTTAATGTCTTGCTTATCATATTTTCGTTCTCCTTCTTATTCGATACTTTATTTAAATTGCTTTCGCAACAGTTTTCTAATTTAATGTTTTACTCTACGATTCTCTCTTAATTTTATATATCCGGGCAGGCATACGCTCCACCCACCCGGATAAATTTGGCTTAATAATTTTAACTTGAGTTTGGCTTAAACAGCTATCTGCTATTATTTAAGCATTCCAACCATCTTAGCTACGATGGCATCTGCCTGCTTAATTGCCTGACCTGTAGTGATTTTAACTTTCTTTAAGTTATCAAAACGACCTGCATTCTTAATAGGCATATCTGTTGTTAATATTACTGCATCTGCTGTAGCAATATCTTCTGCTGTAATAGCATTTTCAATACCTATAGAACCCTGTGTTTCAACCTTACACTCAATTCCTGCTTTTTTGCAAGCCTGCTGAATAGCCTCTGCTGACATATAAGTATGTGCAACCCCTGAAGGGCATGCTGTAACTGCTAAAAATTTCATATCATTCACTCTCTTTCTTGTTAATTTAAATTCGACTTATCAGTTTATTTTATACAAGTTATATTTTCCTGACTTAAATCCGACTTATCAGTTTATTATACAAATTATATTTCTTATATGATTTATTCAAATGAGATATCAACATCTCCTAAATCCTCCGGTTCAGGTGCAACATAATCTTTCTTTAATAATGCACACAAACCAACGTAAATTGCTACACCAACTAAAATACAGATTAAGTAAAGTGGCCAACCTGAAATAAAGCTTTCACCCTGAATAACAGGAGCTACAATTAAACCACCCCAGCAAGCTGACATCTTAGCACCAACTCCAAGGAATCCTGCAAGACCACCTGCAATTGCTGATGCAATCATGTTAATAGGAATCATTCTTGTCGGATCAGCAGCTGTATATGAAATAGCTCCTTCTGTAATACCACAGCAACCCATCGCTATAGCACCGATGCCTGCATTCTGTTCTTCCGGTGAGAACTTCTTTCTTAAAACTAATGAAGCAACACCACATCCGATTGGAGGAATACAAATAGCAATACCAACAGGAGCTGCGAATGTGTAAATACCTGTACCTACAAATGCTACCATTAAAATTGAGTAAGCAACTTTGTTTACAGGACCACCAAGGTCAAATGCTATCATAAGTGATGCCAAAGCACTAATTCCTGCAAGGGCAAGACTTCCATGATTTCCATGTGCCATATCTGTCATTACACCTTCAAGCCATGTCATAAATGATGCAATTGGTGCTCCACATGAGAACATTATAGCACCTACAATTAACACACCAACTACAGGGATAATGATAATCGATTTAAGTGACTGCATTGACTTTGGAAGAGGAATCTTCTTTAAGTAATGTGCTACAATACCTGCAATTAAACCTGCAATAGCTGCTCCTATAAATCCGGCTGAAGCTGTCTGTACTGTTCTTGTTGAATTTACATAATACTGAACATTGTCAATTGTTGTTAAAACTGCTCCATCAGGAACTGTAACACCCTTAGTAATTTCTACCAAAGTCTGAACAGGTGCTCCTAAACCTGTAGGAATATTCAGTGCCATAAATCCGCCTGCCATACCTACTGCAATTCCGGGTCTGTCTGCAATTGAGTAAGCAATATATGCTGCAAATACAGGACACATTAATCCAAGAGCATCAGCTCCGATTGTCCATAACCAATAAGGAAGACCTGAACCCCATCCCGGAGCTGCTCCTTCACCTGTTAATAATACTGCGATGGCCATTAAGATACCACCACCAACAACAACCGGAATCATATATGACACACCATTCATAAGGTGCTGTTTGGTGTTTTTTAAGATATCTACCAATTCTTTCATAACTTTTCTCCTTTTCAAAACGTATTTTATCCTGACCTCAGGATTTAAACTGTGCCAATAAGTTCAATAACTTCATCGGCATTTTTTGCATTCTTTAATTGTTCTCTAAAGTCTTCATGCATAACCTTTCTGAACAATCCTGCAAGAATTTCTAAGTGTCTGTCACCCTGTCCCGGTGAAGGAACACCGATTTGGAATATCATGTCAACGCTTTCCGTATCATCCCATTTAACAGGATGCGCAAGACGTACAAAAGCAAGTGATGGTTCCTTAACATGTACTGACTTTGAATGTGGTGTAGCAACTGAGAAACCAACTGCCGTACTTGAACTTGCCTCTCTTGCCATAACATCTGCTACATAACCTTCTTTGTCAATAAGTCTGTCGTCCTTGTCCATCGCATCAGCTATTAATCTGATAATCCCTTCTGCATTCTCTGCCTTAACGTCAAACATAACAATCTCTTTGCTCATTAGTTCTTTAGCCAAACCTTTGTCCTCCTTTTCTTAAAATTATTACCACCATTGTGTAATTTCATTCTAAGGGCTTTATTACTTTTTTTCAATTCTCGCAAAAAAAGAAAATTGCACTAAAGTTAGTGCAATTATTCTCAAGCTTAGTATTTTTCTTGCATTGAAACGTTTTGAAAAATCAAAAGCTTTTCATTATTTTTTATTAATTTTTATTGTTTATAATGCAATTCTCTTTTGAATATGTCCCCTATCTCCTCCGGAGTCTGACATTTACGTATTTTTCCTATTCTGGTTTCTGAACCTACCAATCTGGTAAATGCCATGAAAAATGACTTAGTAGTTTCAATGTTGTTAAAGTTAAGGGCTAAAAGGAATATTGTGCTAACCATTTTTCCTCCCCAGTTTACCGGATACTCAAGTTTAACCACAAAAACTTTTGGTTTTATAACATTTTCCGGCATTCCATGAGGAATGGCAACTTCATTTCCAATAGCTGTTGATTCTATTTTTTCTCTTGTTATTACATCATCGTAAAATTCTTTTTTTACATATCCACCTTCGCAAAGACGCTTGCAAACCTCTTTAAGAATGGCCTCACGCTCCACTTTTTCCCTGACAATCAGTATATGGTCCTTATCAACTATTTCATCAAACTTTTCGCTTCCAAACCGTGGATTTGACAATGCCTCAAAGCATGCATCCTTAATTTTCTGTTCATCATCCCTGCTGACAATAGGCGATATATGTACTACCTTGTCCTCATATTCAAAGTTTGGCAGTAACGACAGGATAATATCAGAATCATAGTCCTCTATATTCTCTATTTTTTGGGAGGATAATATGGCAACTATCTTTACATCATCAATTTTGTTTTCTATTTTTCTTGCCACAATATTAGCTGCGGCAATTCCGCTGGTACCAATTAACACCGCTTTGACGTTTTTCACATTTCTGTGAAGTGCACCTCCTAAAAACAGTGCGATAAAAGAGATTTCATGGTCTGTAGGTATCTCTCCTGTATATTCTTCGTAGAATTTTCCCAATGTAAAGCATGTGGCAAAAATTCCCGAATACATTTCCCTTATATCTCCTAAGAAAGGATTGCTAACCTCAAAACCATACTGTGTTCTAATAAATGACGGTGGAATAAACGCTTCTAAGCTGGTTCTTAAAAGTTCATTTCCCTCTAAATCCGCATTTAAAATTTCAGAAAGATATTTTAAAATTTCAGCGCATATTTCCTGATTTTTGCTGTCAAATCTGCTATTATTTACCAGTTGTGTACGATTTTTCTTAAGCTGCACTGCTGCCGCTGCAAATAGTATGTCTATATACTGCTTCTCATATTCATTAATCTGCACTTTTCCCAGCTGCTCATACATCTGACACACTTTTCCAACAATTTCAGGATTGCTTAATTTTCCTTCTTCTTTGACAATATCCTTCTCTATAACATTTCCCATTCTGATTCTAAATAACTGGATGCTAAGATATTCTGCCAACATTCTAAAGGAATAGTCTGTATAGGCAACATCAAATTCCTTCTCTATTGCCCCTATTACTTCAATGGCCTTCTCATAATTATCCCTTCCAAAGTTATTTATCCACAAATACTCTTCTTCATAATTAACCCTGTAATCGTGTACATTGTCTACTTTATTATTTCCAATGGCATATCTGCAATAACTTTTCATTGCCTTTCTAATGGAAAATTCCTCACCGGAAATAAACACACCATGCCCTGCAACCCTGTTAATATGAATATTATATTTTTCAAGTTCCTTTGATATGGTGTTAATGTCATCGCCAATCATTTTCTTACTAACATTTAATTCCTCTGAAAACAATGACAGGGTATAAGTGTCCCATCCGCTTAAAAGAATGTACATTATATAACCCATTCTCTGTTTTTTGGACATTACCATTTTTTTGTCACGTTTCATGGCACTAACCTGCTCAATCTGGTTTTCAGAAAAGTCTGCCACAAAACCTATTCCCGGCTTTCTTTCCAAGGTCATTCCCTGCTCCTTACAAAAATCCGAGACCTCCTTAATATAGGTTTTTACACTTCTTTCTGATACGCCAAGATACAGTGCCAGAGTCTTTGACGTAATAGGTGTACGGTTATTGTCAATTAATTTTTCTAATATCTGAAGACTTCTTTCTGATAACATATCTCTTTCAACTTTCTTAATATCTTTTAGCAGTATGATATCATTACTGTTAATTTTCCCTCAATGTTACATTGTTTTAATGTAGCAGGAATAATAAAATGTTCACCCTTTCCTATCTTCTGTCCGTTTATCATTCCGCTTCCATCTATAACACTTGCATTAATAAATGGTTTATCATTTTCAAAACTGTATTTTCCGTCTATTTCCCATCTCTCTAATGTGTAGAAAGGACATTTTACTAACCTTTCACTGCTCATTCCCGGATAGTTATTAACAATTCTCTCCTGGTTGTAATCAACGTGAGGAGCTTCAATACAGTCTATACTTTGTTTTAAATGCAACTGTCTTGGTTTTCCGTTCTGCAGTCTGTCATAATCATAAACTCTATATGTTATGTCACTGCTTTGCTGTGTTTCTATGAGCAATGTTCCGCCTTTAATTGCATGAAGACATCCGGGGTTTATCTGGAAAAAATCACCTTTTTTAATTGGAACAACTCTTATTAATTCATTCCATCGTCCCTGATTTATCATATCTGCAAGTTCTTTTTTATCCTTTGCATTATGACCTATGACAATACTGGCATCTTCCTTGCAGTCAAGAATGTACCAGCATTCCGTTTTCCCTAATGAACCATTTTCATGTTCTGCCGCATAGGCATCATTAGGGTGTACCTGGATGCTTAAATCCTGCTGCGCCCCTATTATTTTTACAAGAAGTGGGAACACGTCGTTTTCAATATTTCCAAATAACTCTCTGTGATTTTCATAGCACCATGACAATTTTTCTCCGGCAAATTCTCCGTTTAAAATTGTGCAGTCACCACTTTTGTGTGCACTTATTCCCCAACATTCACCTGCATTGTCTCCAGCCTGCTCATATCCAAAATTTTTCAATAAATCTCCACCCCAGATTGCGTCCTTAAATACCGGCTGCAAAAGAATAACTTCATTTGAGTAACTTTGTCTTTCCATGTTAAATACCTCTTTTTCGTTTTTTCTCAGTAGCTAATTTCAACAATCCTCTTTCCAATATAACTTTGATTGTAACATATTTTACAAAAATATCATACATTTTAATATTTTTTTATATTTTATTATAAAAGGACTTTGGAGTCACTACAAAAATGACGTTAAAATTAACTACTTTTTCTGATTTTTTCAAAAGAAATCTCTTTTCATCGATTATTATTGGCATTTTTATTATCTTTTTATGTGCCATTACTGTTTTCCCTCTTTTGTCTGAAAAAAAAGAAAATTCCTTTGAAAACAATACACAGCAAAACTTTAATATCTACGCAGACAAACTTTTAACAGACCAGCTCTCTTCCGACACTCTCAGTTTGCATTTTTATTTATCTGATACTTCAAAATACGGACTGGATAACATTACCCCCACTTTGGGAAACTATACATATGAGTCTATGACTTCATCCCAAAACCACTTTATAAACGAAATTAATCTTTTAAAAAACTTTAATTATAAAGACCTTTCCACGGAGCAGCAGATAACCTATGATGTTTTAATGGAGTATTTTAAAGATCAGCTGGATTTTTCCGACTTATGCCTTTGTTCTCAGGTATTAAGTCCTACTACGGGGCTTCAGGCTCAGCTTCCTGTTCTTTTATGTGAATATTCCTTTTCCTCCCAAAAGGATATTGAAAATTATCTTTCTATTTTGTCTCTCATAAAGGATTATTATGGACAAATATGTGAATTTCAAAAATTAAAGGCTGAAAATAATTCTTTTATAAGTAAATTTGCCTGCGACAAAATAATTGCCCAGTGTAAGGAATTTATCGGCAACAAAAATACCTGTGAAAATCTTTTGCATACATCATTTTTAAACAGATTATCCGGTGTTACATTTTTAACTGACCAGGAAAAAAATAATTATATAACAAGGGATATTAATGTAATTGAGGAAAGCATTTACCCTGCCTACGAGAATATCGCCAATACCTTGTGGTCATTGCAAAAAAAGGGAGCCTGTAAAAACAAAAACGGTCTTTTCTACCTGAAAAGCGGCAGGGATTACTATGAATATCTTGTAAGAAATTATACGGGAAGTTCTAAATCTGTCAGTGATTTAAAAGCTGAAATTCAGCTTAATCTCACAGGGTATGTGCAGGCAATTTATTCTATTCTCACAAAAGACCCTGAACTGGAGAAAAAGTTTTATGGTAAAACAGAATCCGACTTAAAGCCCAATGACATTATATCTTCACTGTCAAAGAAAATTTCCAATAATTTTCCTACAACAGTGGGAGACAGCCGGCTTTCCGAAATTTCATACACCTTAAAATATGTGGATAAAAGTCTTGAGGATTTTTTAAGTCCTGCTTTTTATTTAACTCCTCCTATAGATAATCCACAACATAACATTATTTATATAAACGGTAGCGAAAGTATGAAAAATCAGGATTTTTATGCCACAATTGCCCATGAAGGAATACCGGGGCATATGTACCAGTCATGGTTCTTTTCATCTACTAATCCCCACCCTGTAAGGCACATTATTAACTACGGTGGCTATACTGAAGGGTGGGCAACTTATGTGGAATTTATGTCTTATCAGTATCGTTATAAAGACCAAAATCTTGCCAAAGCCTTTGCCTGTAGTTCTGCATATTCTCTGGCTCTTTATTCTATTTGCGATATTGGAATTAACTATGACGGATGGACTTTTAAAGACACTACTAAGTATCTGGCAGATTATAATATCACTGACAAAAAGGTTTGTGAATCCATTTTTCAGTCTGTTATAGAAGAGCCTGCCAATTATCTTCAATATTATGTAGGCTTTATGGAAATAACCCGGCTTAAGGATTCTCTTAAAAAGAAGCTGGGAGATTCCTTTAACTTAAAAGATTTTCACAAGGCTTTTTTGGCTGTGGGACCTGCGCCTTTTGATGTGGTAAATAAGTGGATTATGTACGAATATGCCAAATAATTTCTAAATTCAACAAAACCGGATATTCTGCCTGTATATCCGGTTTTGTTTTAGGTATTAATATTTTATCTACAGCCCTTTTCAACTGTATATTATGATGTGATTGACAAACTCGCGTAGCAACGAAATAACCCCATTACATCATTGGATGGCACAATCTATTTTGTGCACTCACATCACAATATCATTATAACAATACTACTTAATAATTTACATTCTTGTACTGAAATGTACTTTTTCTGTATTGAACGGCGATTTTTAACTGCTAAACTTACTTTTCATACTTTTTATCATTGATGGCCCGATATCTATTTCCTCTTTAGTTCCTGTAATTGTTATAATTCGGTTTACATAATCTATACTTTTAATGTGTCTTTTATTTACCACGTAAAATCTGCTGCACCTTACAAAATCCCCTGAACTTATTTCTTCAATGATATTTTCAAGAGTTCTGTTTTTTACGGTAAAAGCTTCCTTTTTCGTGTATATGTAAAGTCGTCTTCTTTCACTTTTTATGTACAATATATCCTGTATTTTCACAGAATATATTATGCCCTCATCTTTAATATAAAGATTCCTTTTTTTAATTTGAGGTTTGGGAAATTCTAATGCAGTTTCTACAACTTTTATAAGTTCACTTCTATCGTAAGGCTTTTCCATAAATGCATAGCAGTGTAACTGCTCGTACATAAATAACTTGGGATCTTCTAAATATGACAAAAAAATAATAGGTGTAAAACAATATTGTTGCACCCTACGTATTGCCTCTGCAAAACGTATGCCCCCTACACTGTCTCCGTCACTGTCAGTTGCCACGGTATCTATAATAAAAAGGTCAATATAATCATGTAACATTATTCCACATGCCTCCTGAAAGTTATCTGACCTATAAATTTTTATTTTGTGATTTTTAAATTCCGGTAAATTCAATACTCCCTTTTTATTATCATTTAATAATAGAATTTTTTTCATTCTTCATTCTTATCCTTTGTTTTTCCATAAATATTATCTAATTTTAAAAGCAATAACATTTTATCATGCTCAGAATACTTTCTTATATCTTTTTCCCCTTTTTATCAAATAGAATTTCGTCCGCCGAAATATTATATGCCTGGTTTAACTTAAACAAACATCCCGTAGATAAATTTCTCTCTCCGTTTTCTATTTTTCTGTATGTTGAGTATGACATTCTAATATCCTCAGCAACCCTTTCCTGAGATAAACCTATCTTTCTTCTGAGTTTTATTACACGTTTAGAATATTTCAACATTTCATCTCTTGTATATCTTTTCATATTTCACTCTCATAATGTATAAGTTAGTAAAAATGCTATTCTTTTTTATTTATTAACACCAGTCACTATTACTGTACCAAAGGGACATAATTTTGCAGAACCGGCCTTCTAATGTATTTGGGATTACCTATATTATTATTCAATAAAGTTTCATTATTACTTTAAATTGTTACTTTTTCCTTTTATTATTATATTCTTATAACTTTTTTAAAAAATAATTTTCTTTTTTACACATATACCGTTATTGTTGCACTAAATATGTTATAATTATAAGTACTATTTTCTTTTATCATATTTCACACACATCTTATATGCTAAAAGGAGAACTATTTTCATGAATAACAAAGATGAATTCCTTTATTATTACAAAACCGTAATTATAAACAATATCTATAGAAAACTGTACTTTTATAACTGGTCTCTCAGGCAATTATCGGAAGAAGCAGGTCTTCCCTATGAAACCATTAAGAAATTAACAGGTGGAAAAATAAATAATCCATCTATATATAATTTGATAAAGATTTCTGAAGCTTTTCAATGTAGTGTTGACGAGCTTATTTCAGATACTGCTTCTGTGCAAAATAACAGTCCCTCTTTGTCAAACAGATGCTTCAGTTTTTTATCCGAATTATGTGATCTTGAAGATCATCTTTTAGAACATAATCAAAAATTTGACACTGATTATATTGCTATTGTTAATGCACATGGCTTCTATTCCCGTGGTTTTTCATGCACAAACTTAAGCTCTGATATTTACAATTTTGCTAAATACAGAAAAAAGTATGGTGATTTAGATATTTTAGGGATAACCATTTATGACTCATCCCCTGACCGTTTATTTTACAAAGATGAACTTATTCTGATATGTAAAGACAGATATCCTTTTTACGGAGACTGTGGAATATTTATGTATAAAGATAAGATTTATATTAGAAGATATGTCCCTGACAGGTATTTTTGCCTTGAGGCATTACGTGGTTTTGACAAGCCCCTCATTCTTAAACATATTGACGAATGTCTTTTCTTAGGAAGAATCATTGGTATTATTAAAAAATAAAACAGAGCAGGCTTAAACCCACTCTGCTTATAATAAAAACACTTATAAATTACATTTCAAATGTTTTTCCTAAATTTTCAACTTCTTCTTTTGTGGCAAGATTATCGCTGAAAGCACTGGCACTTCCTGTAAGTAAGCCGTTTCTAAGTGCCTCTTTGTAATCCCCTGATTTTAGGTATCCTGCAATAAATCCCGCTACCATGGAATCTCCGGCACCAACGGAATTTTTCACCTTGCCTTCAGGGCATTTGCTCTTATATACTTCACCGTTTTCCGCCACTAAAACAGCTCCTTCTCCTGCCATGGAAACTAAAACATTTCTGGCACCTTCCTGCTGCATCTTCTTTGCATAAGGAACAACATCCTCTCTTGTTTTAAGCTCTACGCCATATATTTCTCCCAATTCATGATTGTTAGGCTTAACAAAAAATGGTTTATATTTAAGAACATTTAAAAGCAAATCCTTTGTGGCATCCACAACTATCTTTACATCCTTATCTTTTAAGTGTTCCATTATGTCACTATACATTGTTTCAGGCATTACTGATGGAATACTTCCTGCAAGAACCAAAATATCTCCGTCCTTTATTTTGTCTAACTTCTTGTACAATTCCTTAATGTCTTCGTCCTTTATTGCCGGTCCCATACCGTTTATTTCGCTTTCTTCCTGAGCACGAATTTTAACATTAATTCTTGTTATTCCATCTTTAACCCTGATAAAATCAGCATTTACTCCGTTTTCTTCCAACATTTTCTGAACATTGTCACCGGTAAAACCTGCCAAAAAACCAAGGGCTGTATTTTCTATTCCAAGATTACTAAGAACCATGGAAACATTTATTCCCTTACCTCCCGGAAACATAAGCTCCTCAGATGTTCTGTTTACACTTCCTAACTTTAAGTCATCCACTGAAACAATATAATCAATAGATGGATTAAATGTAACTGTATATATCATTTCGTACCTCCGCATTTTCACTTCTTAATTCAAAATATATATTATTTAAATTACATTTGCAAGCATTACACTGGCAATTGTCCCTGAAATTGTTGTCAAAATTGCACCAGCTAAAGTCCATCTTGTTCGCGTTACTTTTGCAGTTATATAATACACGGACATTGTGTAAAACACAGTTTCCGTACAGCTCATCATTAACGATGTTACCTTTCCCATGTATGAATCCGGACCATATTCCTTAAATATATCAAGAACCATTCCCGTAGCTGCTGATGATGAAAATATTTTGACAATTGTAACCGGCATTAGTTCTCCCGGAAAACCTATGGGATTGGTAACCTTTCCAAGCAATTTTCCCAACACTTCCATAAATCCTGATTCTCTTAAAACGGCCACTGCCACCATTAAACCAATAAGGGTGGGCATTACTTTTATAACTGTTTTAAGTCCTCCCGTGGCGCCGGTTACAAAATCATCATATACATTTTGCTTTTTTATTATGCCATATAAAACTATAAATAACATAATTCCCGGAATAATAAAGGATGATATTGACACTATTACTGACATACAAATAACCCGAAAACAATTCTATTCACATATATTTTATGGCAAAAAATAAGAACCTATGACTTTGTGCCATAGGTTCTTACGTTAAATTCTTTATTTCTTTACTCCGGTAACCATTTCAGTTCTCTCTTCAACATTTTCTACTAACTTACTTGTAGCAACCACATCTGCATTTGGTCCCTTTTTCATAAATACAGGTTTTAATATAATCGGTGTAATAATTGTAGTTACAATTACCACTATAATAACCGGTGCTACAACGCTTGAACTCATTAGTCCTGCCTCAATACCTTTGTTTGCAACTATAAGGGCAACTTCACCTCTTGAAATCATTCCCACACCGATTCTCAAACACTGGTAATCCTTGTATCCGCACGCCTTAGCTCCAAGCCCGCATCCTATAATCTTTGTAAGGATGGCAATAATTGCAAGACCTACAGCATACAGTGCAATAACCGGTCCCATATGCATAACTGCGTTTCCATCTACCTTAAGACCTATACTTGCAAAAAATACAGGGCTTAAAAACATATATGCCACAACATCAAATTTTGATGCAATAAACTGATCTTTCTGTGTCATGGAGATAATTACACCGGCAAAGAATGCTCCTGTAATATCTGCAACGCCAAAGAAATATTCTGCACAAAACGCCATAATCAGACATATAACAAATGCTATAATTGCGTGTCTGTGCATTCCTTTTCCAGCGTGCTCGTACCATTTCTTGTATAATTTGTAAATAATAAATCCAAATACACCTACAAATACGAAGAATAATAAAATCTTCAAAAGCACTATTCCCAGTGATTCTGAATTACCTGATGCACCAGAACCACCTGTTCCAAGACTTATAACCACTGTAAGGGCTATAATTCCCAATATATCATCGATAATTGCAGCTCCTAAAATTGCATTTCCTGAAGCTGTCTTTAATTTTCCCATTTCCTGAAGGGTTTCAACGGTAATGCTAACAGATGTTGCCGTTAAAATAACACCTACAAACACCGCCTGTACAAACACTGTACTTCCCTGCGCCGGTTCAATCCAGCCTTCTTTTAAGAACCAGAACGTAAATGCTCCGCCACCAATAAGGGGTACTATTACACCACAAAGTGCAATTATAAAGGATGCCAGTCCGCATTTTTTCAGTTCGTTAATATCTGTTTCAAGACCTGCACAGAACATAAGAACAATAACACCTATTTCCGCAAGATGGTCAATAAACGCTGTCTGGTGAAGTGTTAATGCCTCTAAATGATGTCCTCCTACAACTACTCCTGACAATAAGTTACCTAAAACTGCCGGTCCTAAAATCAGTCCTGCTAAAAGTGCGCCTACAACCTGTGGCATATTAAAACGCTTAGTTACAAGTCCCAAAATCTTTGTACTTGCAAGTATTAATGCAAGCTGCCACAAATAACCGTATTCTTCCATGATTTTTCCTCTTTTCAATTGCTAACATATTCTTTTATCAAATTTCACACCGTATCATAGTAACACCTTATTATTGTTTATTCAACTTTTTTCGTCTTTTTTTTACCAGACCTTAACTAAACATTTTATACTTAATTTTCAACCGCTCCAGCTTCTTTATGGTGGCATTTGAAATTAAAAATAATACCACAAAAGTGGAAGCTGCATGAATTAAATTAAACCCAATTCCGCTTAAATATGTTGCCACAAAAGTTTCTGTTTTAGGGGTATCAGTATACATAAAAACCGTGGCTGTATCCAGTATAAATCCGTATATAACAAAGGTTGCCAGAAAACCGTATATGGAAATTATCCACTTATTGTAAGCATACTTTATGTTCTTTTTTGAAAATAAAACTCCTGATAAAAAGCCGATTATGCCAAAGGCTATCATCTGCCACGGTGTCCACGGGCCCTGCCCAAAGAAAAATCCTGATACAAAAGCCGTAAGGGCTCCACATAAGAATCCTGACTGCCTTCCTAACATGACCCCCGTTATTATAATAATGGCTGCACAGGGCTTTACCTGAGGTGTCATAAAAAACGCCAGCCTTCCCACCACAGCTAATGCCGTCATAACTGCCAGTGTCACTATTTCTCTGGTTTTTGGTTTTCTTTTTTCAAATGACCACAGGAATATAAATATGGATATGACAATAATGCACATTGACGTGAAATAATACCCTCTCATCATTAATCCATATATATCTATTGAGGCAGTATGCATTATACATTTTTCAGATAACATACAATATCCTCCATTTTCACTGCACCTTTAATGGTGCTTCTTGACATTTTTGCCACTGTAGTAGTGTAGAAATTGTTTGATGTAAAAAAATCTCTGCTATTATTTACTGCTATTAATTTTCCATCGGCAAACATTCCGCATCTGTCTGCGTACTCACCACAAAAATCCAAGTCATGACTTACAATAATAATTGTTTTGCCGTCAGCACTTAATTTTCTTAACAAGTTTCCCAGTTCTTCTTTATAAACTTCATCTATTGCCTTGGTAGGCTCGTCTAACAAAAGTATATCAGGATTTCCCATTAAAATCTTTGCCAGCGCCACCTTTTGCTGCTGCCCTCCACTTATATCATAGGGATGCCTGTTTAATATATCCTGAATTTCCATTTCTTCTATTAGACTGTTCTCACAACCTTCAAGTTCCTTAGAAACCTTGTCCCTGCTAAAGAGGTTTTGCACGCTTTGAGGAAGCAATGCCACCTTTCCCTTTTTGGCAATTTTTCCGCGATAAGGCTTTTTCACCCCGGATAAAAGCCACATTGTTGTACTTTTCCCCGTTCCGTTTCCTCCTAGAATAGCAAATATTTCACCTCTTTTTACGGAAAAATACAGGCCCTTTATTATATCTCTTTCATATTTTTCGTACCTAAACCACAGATTTTTACAGGTAATTGCCATCTCTTTTTTATTAATATCTGCTTGTTTATGATTTTCCTGAATGAATTTTCCCTTTGACGAATCCCCCTTCCTGTCTGACCGGTCAGTGGGGGTTTCTTTATCCTGTAATTCCCTTTCAAGCCATTTTCTTCCATCTTTTATGGAAACAGGGGGAGTACCTTTTTTGCCACATTCATAATAAACTCTCGTAGCATAAGGCATAAGCTTAGAAATCTTCTGATTTTTGATTTTATCTGCAATTTCTAAAGGATTTCCCCATTCCATGATTTTTCCATTATTCATAACCACCAGTTTATCCGCCATATCCAAAACATAACTTAACCGATGTTCCGACATAATAATGGTTACACCTAAATCTTCATTGATTTTTTTTAACATACTTACAAACTTTTCCGTTGCAATGGGGTCTAACTGGGAAGTTGGCTCATCTAACAATAAAATTTCCGGATTCATGGTCATTACTGCTGCTAAATTAAGCAGTTGCTTCTGTCCTCCTGATAATTTATCAGGCTTTAAATAATACAAATCCGTCAATTCAAAGTATTCTGCTATTTCTGCGGTTTTCTGTCTTATTTCTTCAGATTTAAGGCCAATATTTTCCAAACCGAAAGCCAGCTCGTGCCACACCTTATCTGTCACAATCTGATTATCAGGATTTTGCATAACAAATCCTATTTTTTCTGCCTGCTGCCTCTCCTTTAAATCCTTTATATTGATGCCATTATACAAAACATTTCCCGTTATTTTTCCATTAGGACATATAGTAGGCTTTATGGTTCTCAAAAGTGTACTTTTTCCACACCCTGTCTGACCGCATATAACCATAAACTCCCCTCTATGTATCTCCAGATTAATATTACATAAAGCAGGATTTTCCAAATATTCTCCCTTTTCCATATCCGGGTAGAAAAATGTTAAATTTTTGATTTCAATCTGCGCCATCTTATGCCCTCCAAAATATTTACCGCCATAGGGGTAACACACAAAAGTATATATGCCACGTAAACCATAATTTGCCCTTTTGTCCTAACAAAAGGATAATAATAGGTGTACAAATCTCCTGCTACCCACCGACTTATAACCACCCCAAATAACATTATCATCCACAGGCTTAATAAAATATCTCTTTTTTCTATTCTATAATTATTGTAATTAGTTCTTTTAGCACATCCATATCCTCTTGCCGTCATCGAATCTGCCGTATCCACGGAATTTTCCAACGCCCATGTTATGGTAATGGAAAAAATATGAAGGCTTGACTTTATTTTATTAAAGAACCCTTCCGGTTCCCCTTTAAGAGCCTTGTGGGTCATGGAAATTTCCTTAATTTTCTTTGTAAATTTTGACACAAACCTGAAAATCATAGTTAAAAGCAACGCCACCGATGGCATTATCGCTCCTATTAATGCCAGAATTTTATCCTCAGTCATTATTTCATTAAAGGTGGAAAGCCAGAAAATCATGGCTACTATTACCAAAGCTGCGAAAACTCCGTATACTATAGATTCCAGGGTTACGGGATCTCCCGTAAACATATAAAACAACAATGTTGCCCCTTTATGGGAAAAAAGCGGATTTATTACTGCCGAGGCCGTAAAAATAAAAAATGCCATAATACAAAACTTTACACTTTTTTGTTTTTTTAAATATATATGGTAAATTATGGCACACACTGTGGAAATAATCACCATTACCTGCTGCATTTGAAACATTGTGATTATTAAAACCACCATATAAAAGATTATGTTCACCACTGGGTGAAATCTTGAAAATTCATCTGTCAATTTTTTAAATCCTCTCCTAAATCACAGGTGTAATGCCACTCAATGTTGTCTCCATCCTTTATTTTGTAATCGCTACACCCCACATTTGGGTATTCTCCATTTACGCAATACATCCATCCTGACAGCTCCCCACAGGAAAATTCGTAAATATTATTAATTCCCTCTATATATGCAGTTCCTGTGGTAAAAGATGCTTCCATTAATATATTTTCATTTTTAAGTTCTCTTTTTAAAACGTCATAAACATTTTCCCCTTCATTAAAACTAACTTCTTTTTTCTTTAAAATAATTCCATCTTTTGGAATATAATCCTTAACTGCCTTATCAAGCTTGTCCTGATTATCAAAAATTTTGGAACATTCCACCATTATTGTGCATTTCTTTCCACTGTTATCCGGGGTTTCTTTTTTTCCACACCCTATAATAATTAAACTTAATACAGCAATTAAAACAAACAATATTGCCTTTTTTAAATAATATTTCATCTTTTCACCTTGGTTTACATAATTTTACGAATTTAATTTCATAATAAAGTTTATCGGAAGGGACTTTATTAAACTTCCTTCCGATATTTAAGTCTGATTCTAATATGTTTTTATAATTTATTTTTTGATTTTAACAGCTTTAACCTTGCTCCAGCTTCCATAGTATTTAATACCATTAACCTTCTTGTAAGCACGAACTGTTACATAACATTTCTGATTCTTTTTAAATTTCTTAGTTGTTAAGGTGTTCTTCTTTATAGACTTAACTACCGCCTTTTTGAATTTCTTATTGTTAGAATATTTGTACTGGTATCCTGTAACACCTTTGATTTTCTTAACAGCTACTTTTGCCTTAAGTCCCTTAACATTCTTAATTCCCTTAACAGAAGCCTTTTTAACAGTTGTTTTCTTTACAAAATCCTTCTGAACATTCTTAAGCTTTGTTAATTCATTCTTAACCTCTGTCTCTGAAGGATTGTACTTTTCAAGAACTTTAATTGCATTGTTATATTCTACCTTTACATCAGCATCCTTCATCATTGTCTTGTTATTTACAAGAGTTGCTGCTTCCTTTATAAGTTCATCCTTGTTAGCAAAGGTTACTTTCTTAATTCCTGTATAGCTTTCTGTGTCGCTTCCAATATCTGCACCGTAACCATATACTGAGAACTGCCATCTGATAACGTCACCGTCTTTAACAGGTGTTGAAGCTGCTCCTTCATTAGAAAATACATTATTTATGGTAAACATCCAGCCTGCCATTGTATGATATGAAGAACTTCCAAGGCCTTTGTTTGCGTATGAGTTTCCATCATTTGCTGTGTTAGTTGGTGCTTTAACAGGATTTGGATTGCCCCAAACTGTTGTGTCAGGCATTGCAGATATTTCTGCCGGAATGTTTATCTTGCCTGTATCTGCATTTTCAATGCTTGCAAGGTATCCATTGTCATCGTACTTAAATCCCTTTGCATCCATAACTCTCTTAAATACAGTATCTACTGTATCTCCATTCTGGATTTCTACCTGAACCGGGCTTACAAGATATCCCTGACCTATGGTAATTCGCTCAACAGTCATTGTTACAGTTCCTTTTTTTGCAACATTCTCAGCAGCAATAACAGCATTATCTGTTGTTTTAGCCGGCGTTGCCACTCCTGCCACTACCAACATACATGAAAGTAAAATGGCAAAAAATTTCCTTGTTATCTTATTCATTTGTTCCTCCTTCTTCGCCTTGCCTGCGAAATCCGGACAACTGTGTTGACGTATCCTGACTTTAGTTCAACCTACTAAAAGCGCCTTCCGGTTTTATCCGTGGCATAATGCTTTTTTCGTCCCTATTACAGTAGAGAAAGACTGTGCCGGATTTTCACCGGACTTCCCTTAAACTGAAAATTTTCCCTTACATAATCTGTATTGGATTTTCTTCAGACCACAGTTATTCCATGTATTTTTTACGTTCCTATTCTATAACACCCCCTATTTCCTGTCAATTTACTTTTCCCTTTAAGGTACATTTACACATTATTTTGCAAAAAATAATTCCCACCACTGTGCTTATGGTTGTGGCGAGTATTGCTGGTGCTACAATTGATGCGGGATTAGCAGAGCCGTATTGGCTTCTGTATGCAATCATATTTACGGGAATTAATTGAAGTGATGATATGTTAAGTACCAGAAATGTACACATTTCATTTGTGGAAATGTGACCGGGAATTATCCGCCCCTTTTGAGGTACCGGGTCTGCTGCAAGTTCCTCCATTGCCTTAAGACCTGCCGGGGTTGCTGCCCACCCCAGTCCAAGAATATTTGCTATTATATTGGTTGTAATGTGGGTTCGTGCTTTGTGATTAACGGGAAGTTCCGGAAACATCCACTTTATTGCCGGCTCTAACATTTTTTCAGCCTTTGCTATAAGTCCGCTTTTTTGTGCCACTTCCATAAATCCCATCCACATGCTCATTATCCCCAGCATTGTAATACACAGCTTAACCGATTCCTCCGCTGACTCAATGGCACCGTTTCCCACCTGTTCTATGTTTCCTGTCAAAAGTCCATATACCACACCAATAATAATCATAAATGCCCATATATAATTAAGCATAAATTTACCTCTTAAATGGTTGTTAATTAATAATATGATGGAATATTGGGGATTTATGTTACAGGCTTTATAGTATACAAAAACAAGAGCCATCCCATTAATTTCTAAGGGAATAGCTCTTGTATATTTTAATCTTTATGATTTTTCTTTTTCATGAATGCTGGCTGTTTTCTGATTTTCATCAACACCTTCTGTATTGTCCTTCATGAACATAATCTTGAAAGTCATTAAAATCAGCTGTATATCCATCCACATTTTGTAATGCTGAATATAATACATGTCAAGCTTTAGCTTGTCATATGGTGTAGTATTATACTTACCATAAACCTGTGCATATCCGGTAAGACCAGCCTTTACCTTTAATCTGAATCTAAATTCAGGAATTTCTTCTTCATATTCAGCAGCAATCTCCGGTCTCTCCGGTCTTGGGCCCACAACTGACATCTGACCTATCAGAATGTTAAACACCTGAGGTAATTCATCTAAATGTGTAGCACGAAGAATCTTTCCTACCTTTGTTATGCGGTTGTCATTCTTTGCTGCAAGTCTGGCGCCATCCTTTTCAGAATCAACCTTCATGCTTCTGAACTTTAATATTTTAAACACCTTACCATCCTTTGTAAGTCTTGGCTGTGTATAGAAAATCGGGCCTCTGTCCCAAATCAGATTGCCTATGGCAACAAGTATTGTAACCAATATGGTTGGTGGACAAAGAATAAGTGCGATAATTATATCCACAATTCTCTTTACAAAATCCTGCTCCCACTTAAGTCCCTTAACTTTAGTAACCAAAAGCGGTGAGTCAAATAATGTATTCTGACCTGCTCCCGTAATGATAATATCTGACAGTTTAGGAGTAATATATGCTCTCTTATCATACAAATAACAATCCTTGACTATTTTATTTCTCTTGGCACTTGGAATGTCACACAACAAAACTGCCTGATGGCTTTTTATTGCCTTCTGCAATTTTTCCGAATCCTCATCACAATGGATAGAGTCTTTTATGATATATTTATCTTTTCGCGTTTCTATTTTATTCACCAGATTATCAGGATCCCTGTCACTATATATAAGTAATATGTCCTTAGGCGGATACATCCATTTGTAAATGCCCATTGCCAATCCACACCATACAAGACAACATAAAACATTGTCAAAACACATTCCTATAATTGGTGCAGGATTTACCATTTTCATTGAAAGTAATGAAATCTGTAAGTAAATAATGAAGTTTGTAAACAGCAATGCAAGCAGCTGGGAGAACACCAGATTTGAATACTGGAGACTTCCTAATTTGAACGCCCCGTATACGTTACTGAATATAGTAAACATTAACGCATACACAAAAAGAAGTACCATGTGTCCTTTACGGAAGAATTCCTGCATCATTCCACTGCTATAATAATGGTCCCAAAAGTACCAAAATATAGCTGTTTGGGATGCAATTACCGTTGCAAGAAGCAACAAATAGATAATTCTTCTAAATGCTCTTGAATTTCTCATTTCTTCTCCTATTAAACTAATAAGCTGGCTTGTACCATATTTCCAATACAACTCCAGCTCCAAAGATAACATTATTCTACCAAAGCATACATTATTTGTCAATTAATGCTATGTCCTATGCCTTAGCCATTATGTTGTATCTTTGTTTTTTTTTAATTATGTAGTATAATGAGCACACACTTATTATGTACATAGTTTGTTCATTAATTTGTGTTTTAATTACTTTTGCAACAATTTGATATATCTTACGATAAAACAGATTTGTAACCAATCTGTAGCTTTAAAATTGGAGGTTTTTATGAGCAAAAAGCAAAACAGAGTTTCTGAAGCCAAAACCGGTGATTATGGTTACCGCTCCGAAACAAGGAATTTATCCAAGTCATCTTCTAAAAAACGTAAATCCGGTGGTGGAAAAGCCCTGGGCGTTATTTTAGTTATGATACAACTTATTTTATCTATTGTATTTACAGGACTTATTGTGTATAAGAAGCTTGCCTTTTTAACAGCTCCGGTACTTGCGGGAGTTATAGGGGTTCTTATTGTTTTTCTTGGTCTTGTATTTTTCCTTTTGCAGAAATCAGGCAAAGCTCCTGTTTTTGGAAAGGTCATCTCGGTAATTGTTATTATTATATTGTCACTGCTTATTTATTTAGTAGCGCCGATTCCTCAGATGTCCGGTTCAAAGGTGTCAAAGGATCCTTTTATTGTTGTAATTTCTGCAGCAGATACTTTTGGTGAATTGAATTCAAAAGAAAATACAAGAACTGATACTAATATTTTGGCTGTTGTTAATCCTAAGACTTATTCAGTTTTAATGATTTCAACACCTAGAGATTACTATGTTCCTGTTCAGGCAAAAAGTGTCGCTCCTGAGTCCTATGATAAGCTGACCCACGTTACCCTCTATGGAAACGGAATTGCCCACAAGGACGGCAAGGACCTGACATCCAGCGACTGGCAGTGGGCATATGAAGTACAGTGGCATCCGGGACAGGACGCTTTGATGGATACCTTAAAGTATTTATACAAATATGATATTAAAAAATCTGATTATCATTACGCAAAAGTAAACTTTACAGGTTTCGCCGACTTAATTGATGCTTTGGGGGGAGTTACGGTAAATGTTGAAATTCCTTTTTCAACTGAAGCTTATGCATCATATGACGCAAAGCATGAAGGAAGTAAGATTTATACTTACAAAAAAGGAAACATGGAAATGGATGGTGCCACAGCCTTAACTTATGCCCGTGAGCGTCACTCCTTTGCCAACGGTGATATGCAGCGTAACAGAAACCAGGTAGCAGTTTTAAAAGCTCTTGAGAAAAAATTATTAAGCGGCACAATGCTTATTAATTATAACAAGATTCTTGATGCCATTAAGGGAAGTTTTTCAACAGACCTTGATATTTCATCCCTTGCTAATATGCAGCTTTCTCTTTCTACAAAGAAGGATTACAATGGTTGGAATATTATGTCCTACAGCGTAACAGGTCAGACTTCCTGGCAGACATTAACATACACAGGTTCTTCAAAATCCGTTGTATTACAGGATGAACAATCAGTAAGCAACGCCACAAACCTTATTAATATGGTATTAAACGGTGACGATGCTTCTGCCATAAAAAAACAGATAAAAAAATATAATAAATAGATGTTTAATGGAGTAAGACAATGAAAAAAATTATATTAACAGGTGGCGGTACAGCCGGCCATGTCACACCAAATATCGCATTACTTCCTAAGCTTAAGGAATCCGGTTTTGAGATTAAATACATTGGTTCTAAAGGTGGCATGGAACAGAAATTAGTGGAAGATGCAGGTCTTGATTATTACGGAATATCTTCAGGTAAACTTAGAAGATATTTCAGTTTTAAGAACTTTACAGACCCTTTCAGAGTTATTAAGGGATACTTTGAAGCTAAAAAGATTATTAGGAAATTCAAACCTGATATTGTTTTTTCAAAGGGTGGTTTTGTAACGGTTCCTGTGGTTTTTGCTGCAAACAGATACAAAGTACCTGTTATTATACATGAATCAGATATGACACCGGGACTTGCCAACAAGCTTGCCATTAAAAAGGCAACTAAGGTTTGCCATAATTTCCCGGAAACAGCTAAATATCTTGGAGCTAAGGCAGTTCATACTGGTTCTCCTATTCGTGCGGAACTATTTACGGGAGACAAAATTGCAGCTCTTGACAAATGTGGCTTTACTGCCAACAAACCTGTAATTATGGTTACCGGCGGAAGCCTTGGTGCTGAAAATGTCAACAGGCTTGTAAGAGAAGCCCTTCCTGAACTTTTACCTGATTTCCAGATTGCCCACCTTTGCGGCAAGGGTAAATTAGATGAATCATTAGTAGGAACTTCAGGTTATGCCCAGTTTGAATATATTAGTGATGAAATGAAGGATTTCTTTGCAATGGCTGACTTAATTATTTCCAGAGCCGGTGCTAATTCCATATGCGAGATTTCTGCACTGAAAAAACCTAACATTCTTATTCCTCTTTCTGCAAGGGTAAGTCGTGGTGACCAGATTTTAAATGCCCGTTCCTATGCGAAGCAGGGATTTAGTGAGGTTTTAGATGAAGATGTGGCAACAAAAGATGATCTTATTGCCATGGTACATAAAGTCTTTGATAACAAATCACATTACATTGAATCCATGGAAAAATCAGCCGGAACCGGCGGAGTTGATAAAATTATAGGCTTAATTAATGAGATAACTGATAAATAAAATTATACACAAAAAGAAAGCGTGACCTGTCATAAACAGTAGCCACGTTTTCTTTTTGCTTTTATTTCAGGTATATACCTGTATTTTCTCTTTCTAATAGTATAGTCTGTATTTTCTTTTGTTTTTATATCCAACCTAGTATGTAACCGTTTTTGAGTAGCATGCAGCAGCTTCCGTAACTTTTGAACCGGAATATACCTTTACTACCACTCTTAACCTGTAGTCATAACCTTTTGTAACAGTAGGTTTCTTCTCTAATAAAAAGCTACCTGTTCCACTACAACTCTTTGTCCACTCTTTGTAAGTTGAAAAACTATCATCTTTAGATGTTGACCTGCGCTGAAGTGTTAATACCAATTCAGACTTAAGGTTTTTCTTCATAACATGTCTTCCGGTGCATATTGCCGTGCCACTGCTTAATATGGCTAAATCTGACGTTATGCTTGAAATATTGGTATACCGTAATTCCACATCACCGGGATTTGTAGTAGTTGTACCTGATTCCCCTATGCCTTCATCTGCATATACATTGCCTGAAAACAACAATGTCAAGGTTAATAGCATACATAACAATTTCTTTATTCTCATAACTTACCTCCTTTCGCTACATCCTTATAATTAACAACGTACGAAAAGGCAAATCGGAACAAAAAAATTTTACTTTTGTATATTTGCACAATTTTTAATTACATTTTTTAGTACTTTTTGCTATTTTAATTACAGTATCTTTGTCAATTTCATTTGCGGAAAGTTCAAAGAAGTATTCATCCTCTTTCCATGTTATGACTATATAATTATCTTCTTCTGATACTAATGCTTTATTTCCATTGATGTCTACATATTCCACCTTTGCGCCTTCTGTATCTACCTGTAATGTGGAATCTTCTGACATTTGGCTGAATATAAAACTCTTATCTCCACAGCTGTACTCATAATCCTTAATTCTTGTTGTACTCTGTGATTTTGTTAAAGTGAATCCCTCCGGAATATATGAAATTTCATATGTATTGTCTGTTCCTATGGAATATTCACTATTTTCTTCATTGTATATTGAACCTTTACTGTCATCACTAACAATTTTGGTATTAGTTGCAGATGATGACATTTTAAAATTCAATATTATCTCTCTAAGTCCCGGTACTGTAACAATTGAAATATTAATGAGAATCAAAATAACGGCAACTGCTGTAACAACCTTATATGGGAAGGCTTTTATGCCATTTCTAAGCCATATTTTTTTAAATTCTCTGTTACATATTTTTCTAAAGCCTTTAACCTGTTCCTCATCAGGATATGCAAAGCCATCATTAACATCATAATGCTCTTTATCAAGAATCTCCTGTCCCTTTATATTCATATATCCTGACAAAGCTTTTCTTAAAGTATCTTCCGTAATTTTTTCATCTTTCAATTTCAGTACCTCGTAACCTATGTATAAAATTAGCTATTTGCTTAAAATTTCTTTAACCTTACCTGCTAACTCATTTAAATAGTCACTATCTGCTGTTCCCTGTTCCCACTTAATATTGGCAGTATCACCTTCATAACGGGGAATAACATGAATGTGGAAATGAAAAACTGACTGACCTGCCATTTCCCCATTATTCTGTAAAATGTTAATTCCCTCACATCCGGTTGTTTCCTTAAGTGCCTGGGCAATTTTCTTTGCCACTGAGTATGCTTTTCCTAATAAATCATTAGGTATCTCAAAAACATTTGCCACATGTGCCTTTGGTATAACAAGGGCATGTCCCTTAGTTGCCGGCCCTATGTCAAAAATAACTCTTACATCATCATCCTCATACAAAGTAGTTGATGGGATTTCTCCTGCTGCTATTTTACAAAAAATACAATTATCCATAATAAATTTCCTCCTGTTTTCTTTTTTTAGGTCTGTATAAAATAAAAGCCAATAGCACACCAATCAGGGCTCCCCCTAAATGTGCCATCCAGTCTACGCCTTCTTCCATGTTTCCAAATACCATAAGGACAAACAATATAATTAATCTGATTGCAGTTCCGTTACCGTCTAATCTTCTGTTTTTGAAAATTATCACAAGCATCACCCCGAAGATTCCAAATATGGCACCTGACGCACCAATGCTTACAGGGGCATCATTTAACTTCATTTCAATAAGTGATGAAAATACTGCTCCACCTACTCCGCTAACCATATACGTTATAAAGTATTTAACAGCTCCATATTCCTTTTCCATCTGGTAGCCTAAAATCCCCAACATAAACATGTTGTTTAATAAATGCTCCGGACCTGAATGAATAAACATATGGGTAATAAGTCTATACCACTGTTCCCCTTCATATACACTAGGCCAGTACATTGCACCATGCTGATAAAGGTACATGGAATCCTCAGTGTCCCCAATCAGCTCCATCCCCAGAAATATTACCACGTTTATCACTATAAGCGCTATTGTCACATATGGCAGACTTCTGTTTACTAATTTACCGTTTTTATTGTAATAATATCTATCCATGCTGTGCGTCCTTTTCCACTTTATTCTGCATTTAATATAACATATTTTATTATACTTTACAAAAATAATTTATGGTATTATTATGGGGTATGTGCCTTTAAAATGCGCTACATTGATTTGAGGCGGAAACCAAATAAACGAAGTTTATTTATTAAGATGTTTCCGACGACTTGCCGCCGACCTAAGGAGGGGGCACTACATTAACTTAGGAGGAAACCAATGAAGACTATTAAAAATCTTTATTATCAATATAAGGAAATTATTATGTATTTAATTATGGGAGTTTTAACAACTCTGGTGAACTGGGTTGTATATGCCGTTACTGTCAGGGCACTTCCCATAAGCGGTGAGGTTACAAAAGTTGCCGTTGCTAACGTTATAGCCTGGATTGCAGGTGTAATCTTTGCATATTTCACCAATAAAATCTGGGTTTTTGAAAGCTATAGCTGGAAACTGAAGTTTGTACTTAAAGAAATGTCCATGTTTGTAGGTGCCCGTCTTATAACCGGTTGCATCGAATGGCTTGGAGTACCGGCGTTGGTTAAATTAGGACTTAACCAGAAATTCCTTGGAATTGACGGAATGTTCAGTAAAGTTTTAGTAAGCGTAATTGTTGTTATTTTAAATTATGTATTTAGTAAGCTGTTGATTTTCAAGAATAAAGAAAATCAGGCAGATTAAAAATAAAAGGTAGTTGGAGAATTTCCGACTACCTTTTATTTTTTCGTTGTTTTTCCTCTTTAACCCTTTTTCTTATATATTCAAAGGTTTCTTTTTCTCCCTTTTCATAATTCATAACAAGAAGTTTTGACAATTCCTCCTTTGTTTTGGGATTGATGCTTCTGTGAGGTGTTCTGTAGTTAAAATAATCCAGTGGGGATTTATCCGTGTAATTTTTCCCTTTATAGATTTTACTTGCAGCTAATCTGTCGCAAAACATTTCTGCCACATAATTATATGGCATTTCCACCGGTTCATTTCTCTTTGTTTCCAAATTATAATCCACCCAGTATTCGTAATGATGCCTGTTTCTTCCTTTATGGTGCATCCACGCCTTGGAATATCCGTATTCTTCCCTTTCGCCTTCGTTAGGACTTCGCTTGCCGGTATAATATTTCACTCCCGGCACAAACTCAGTAGGTGTATACTTTGACAAATCATGTCTAAGTCCCTGCCACAAAATTCCTGCTTTTGCACAGTTTGCTATAACCTTATGTCTATGTTTCGTTATTGTTCTAAAATGCCCAAACAGCCTTTTCCAAAAATTCATCTGTCACTCCTGATTTCAAATTTATTTTCTAACTTCCCTTGCAATATACTCTGCAAATAGTTTTACGATATGAATGTCAGTATTTTCATAAATCATTCTGGCTCCTACGGCATCCTCTATTTCATTAAAAACTGCCTTGCCTTTATGAAAAATAAAGTCAATTCCGGCGTAATCCATTGGCAAAACATTAAGTATTTTTTTAACCATTGAGATTTCATAATCCTTTAATGTATAGGGTTCTGCCTTTCCCCCTAAGCTATAATTGCTTTTGAAACTTTCAGCAGAAGTCCGCTCCATTGCCTGTACAATTTCATTTCCAATAACATACACCCGTACATCTCTTCCTAAATCTGAGCAACATTTCTGGAAAATAAAATCATTTCCCTTCATTTCATTTATAGCTTCATTCTTCTGCTGGAAGTTTTCAACCATAAAAACCTGGGTTCCACCGTGACCATTGCAGCTCTTTATAATATAAGGCTTTCCTGAACTTTCTGCTTCCTCTTCACTCATGAGAGGCATAAAGGGAACAATTCCTTCTAAATATTCATAACTTTTTCTTTTATCATTGGCTATTTCCGTTATTTTTCCACTATTAAAGACTCTTATGTTTTTTCCCTCAAAATATCTTGAAACATCAGCATTCCTACTACGGTTTATAACAAAATCAGGATTTTCAAGTTCTGCTAATTCCACCCTGTCAATAATAACCAATTCCACATCTATATTATATTCATTTAGTGTTTCTGTGATAAATTTAATAAATCTTTTATTTTTAGTCAAATCCTCTGTATTGTAAATAATGTACCCTTTCATTGCAACTCCATTAATTAATTTTCTTTAAAATATAATCAATAATTTTTTCTGCCACATTTACACCTGTGCAGTCATAAATGTTTTTAAAATGGGCATTGGAATTTACTTCGCACAAAACCGGTTCTCCATTTTTTCCAAACATTATATCAACCCCAGCGAAATCCAATCCTAATTTTTCGCATACTTTAAGTGCCATTTCGCATTGTTCTTTAGTTGGCTGATACTTTTCCATTGAACCCCCGTTAGTTATATTAGCCCGAAAATCATTCTTATTAACACGTTTCATTGCCGTAACAATCTCATTTCCCACTACATGTATTCTTACGTCCTGACCTTTAGAGCTTTCTATATACTCCTGCATAATAAAATCACAGCCACCGATTTTCTTTATTTGCTCCACAGCCTCATAGTAATCTTCCACCTTATACACCTGCTCCCCGAAAGAGCCTTTATTTTCCTTGATAATCATAGGATATCCCAGGCTTCCCTCTACCTGAAGTACAAAGGTGTAATCAGAATATTCTTTTTCAAAGGTCATTGGTGCACAGTAGGTTTTCGGCATTTTTATATCTGTGTTTTTTAGTTTTATAAAGGTAAGTGATTTATCATCACAGATTTCTATGGCATCTGCACTGTTAAAAACCCTAAAGCCTTCTGCCTCAAGAAGCCTTGCCAGTTTCACATCCTTATCCCAGAAAATAACGAAATCAGGTTTTTCCCGCCAGTTTACCTTTGAAGAATCTGCCGGAAGTATGGAATCTAACCTGTCATTTTCCAATATTCTCAGTTCACATCCTGCTTCCTCTGCCGCCTTTAAAAGCCATGCATATATTTCATCAAACTTTTTGCTCTTAAGATAACCGTTTACTATAAGCCATCCTTTTTTCATGTATGTTCCTCTTTTCTCTATACTAAATGTTTTGTAATTATTTCCCCATAACATCAAAGAACGGTTAAGGCCCCCTTGCCATTAACCGTTCCGGACTGAAAAATATGTTAGTATACTTATGAGTCTTAGGAGAGACTCTCCTGACAGATAAAAATCTGCCTGGGAAATAAGTATTAGGTACTACATTGCTATTATAACAAAATAAAATTAATATTCAACATTATTTTTGTTTAACCCGCCTTTAATTATATAGTTTTTTATGGTATCATTTGTTAATAAATATGGATTTTGGAGGAATATACTTAATGAGTAGCCGTACATCTGTTAATAAAAACACAAATCAGAAACAAAAAAACACTAAAAACAGTGCACCTTACATAATTATTGCATCTTTGTGCATTATTGTTGTCTTTGTGGTAGTAATATTCACACTGAAATTTGGAGATTCCAATAAATCTGCACCTTCCAACCAGACAGCTGAAAGTCAGACGGCAAAAACCATTTCCGTTGTTGCGGAATCCGGTGCCCAGGATGGAACGTGTAACGCTAAAATCACCAGCGAAAGAAAGATTAAATTTTCTGATTCCTACAAAGAAATAAAAAAATACGAAGATAAACAGTATGATACTGTAGATGGAGATTATAAGGAATCCACAGACGGTTACGGATATCTTACTTACAAATTTGATATTGCCAACACCGCTTCATTCTTTGGAATGTCTGTAGCACCGTCAGACCCCAATGCCCTTTTACAGTATGTTTTTTTTAATGATAAATTATTGGAAATCCGTATACAATACGGTTCTTTAGGTGAAACTTCCTATGAAACCATTTTATCAGATATTACGAAAAAATATGGTGACGCTACATATTCAAGAGAATATTCTAATGGAAATAAAGAGAGTTGGTGGAAAACCAAGTCTATAACCCTTACGGCTTATTACCAAAATGAGGGAGTAAGTGTATACTATCGTAAGAACTAATTTTTAGGAAGGATTGTGATAATCTTAACCGGTTATCCTGTTAAATTTTATGTCATATAATGATTACATTCGTGCCTCAAAAATGGGGCAAAAGGATTATCAGTCAAAGCTTATTGCAGGAGAAATTCCTACTTTAGAAGCCCTTGATGATATTTTACACGAAACAAGAAATTACAGAGAAGTTTCTATTGGTCTGGTACAAATTCCCTTAGACCAGATTGTAGGCACCAAAACCAGTGGAAGAAGTAATTCTTTTTCCAGTAATTTTATGCCTATTCTTGATGTGGATTCTGAATTTGCCAGCAAGTGGATAAACCTCAGCATAAGTCAGGTTAATGAAGGAATTAATTCACCTATTATTGCCTACGAATATATGAACAAATTTTATGTTTTAGAGGGCAATAAACGTGTCAGTGTTTTAAAGTATTTTAAGGCTACCTCCATAATGGGGGAAGTTACCCGTATTGTTCCAAGAAAAACCGACGATAAAAACATAAAAATCTATTATGAATATATGGATTTTTATGAACTTAGCCATATAAATTATATATATTTTTCAAAGCTTGGAAGTTTTGAAAAGCTTCAGTCTGCTGTAGGTAAAGCCCCTGATGAGCACTGGTCTGACGATGAAATGGCAGACTTCCGTTCATTATACTTATTATTTAAAAGCGAATATATTTCCCACGGAGGAGATGAATTAAAACATATAACTCCGGGAGATTCATTTTTGTCTTTTATTACTTTATACGGATATAAAGAACTTTTAGCCAAAAGCGACAATGAAATTAAGAAGTTGATTTCCCTTAATTACACTGAATTTGAATTAATGTCCAAAAAACAGGTTGATTTGAGAATGACTGCTTCCATGAAAAAGCCTTCCGTTTTAACTAAATTGCTGACACCTTCACAAAATTCCCTGAAGGTGGGATTTATATATGAAAAGACCTCTGCCTCTTCTTCATGGACTTACTCTCATGAATTAGGCAGGGCCCATTTAGAAGAGAGTCTAAAGGACGAAATAACTACAGTATATTATGACAATGTTACTGTAAATACCATAGAAACCACTTTGGCAAAGGCAATTGCTGAAAATTGTGATGTTATATTTACCACTTCACCTGCTTTTTCCCAGGCAAGTCTTAAATATGCAATTGCTCACCCTAAAATTCATATAATAAATTGTTCTCTTCATGCTGCTCACAGTCATATGCGTACTTACTATGCACGTATGTATGAGGCGAAATTTATTATGGGTGCCATTGCCGGTGCCATGTCTGAGCATGACAAAATCGCTTATATTGCTGATTACCCTATTTATGGAACCATTGCCAATATAAATGCTTTTGCTCTGGGTGCAAAAATGACCAACCCCCGTGCCCAGATACACCTTTTGTGGCGCTGTCTTAAAGATTTTGATTTTGACCAACAGCTTTCAGATTTACAGCCGGATTGCGTTTCCGACCATGATTTGTCTGTTCCCGAAGCCGGTAGCCGCTATTATGGTTTATATAAAATGTACAGTGACAGTGTCTGGAATCTTGCCATTCCCGTGTACCACTGGGGACCTTTTTACACCCAGTTAGTGCGTTCCATATTAGACGGCACATGGAAATCCAGTGAAGGCAAAGATGCCACAGCCATTAATTACTGGTGGGGAATGTCCCAAAAAGCCATAGACATTATTAGCTCTCCATGGCTTCCTGAAGGCATAAAACGTCTTCTGGGACTTTTAAAGAAAACTATCTGTTCCGGTGAATTTAACCCATTTTCCGGTGTTATTTATTCTCAGGACAGAACTATTAGAAACAGCGAAAATCAGACATTGTCTGTAAATGATATTATTACAATGGATTGGCTTTCTGATAATATTATTGGAAAAATTCCGGTTATTGAAGAATTAACGGAGCATGCCAAGCCTGTTACCCTACAACAGGGATTACATGACAAATAACGGATTAATAAGATAAAGGACTTTAAAATGAAAATATTAGTAATTGCAGATGTAGAATCCCCTTATTATTGGGATTTCTACTCCGAGGACAAACTTAAGGGCATTGATTTGATTATATCCTGTGGTGATTTGGCACCTCAATATTTATCTTTTCTTGTAACCCTTTCCCATGTTCCTGTTTTGTATGTACACGGGAATCACGATGGATGCTACAAGGATACCCCTCCTGATGGATGTATTTGTATTGATGACCGGATATATGTACACGATGGATTGAGAATCATGGGACTGGGAGGCTCCATGAAATATCACACAGGTCCATATCAATATACGGAAAAGCAAATGCGAAGACGTTTTAAAAAGCTTATACCCAGGATTTTCCGGCATAAGGGAATTGATATTTTAGTCACTCATTCCCCTGCTCTTAAAATTAATGATGGTGAAGACCTTCCTCATAAGGGATTTGAAGTATTTCGGGAAATAATGGATAGGTATCACCCTAAATACTTTTTACACGGTCATGTACATAAATCATATACCAGCAAATTTAAACGCTATGATGAGTATCAGGGCACTATTATAGTGAATGCCTGTGAAAAATGCATTATTGATGTAGAGTAAAAGGCTGATTCAGAAAATTTCTGAGTCAGCCTTTTTCGTAAAAAATCATTTTTTAATTTTCCACATACTCCACACTATATGTTGAGTCTCCTTCATTTATGATATTTATCACCATTTTATTTTTCACTTTTTTCTCCTCTACCAATGAAACTGCAACTTTAGATACCTTACTTTTTTATACTTTCATAAATCTTTTCTTTATCATATTCTGGTGCGAATTTTTGTGCCACCTCACATATACTTCTTATGTTTTCAATATTTTCTTCCAGTTCATCTGCTATCTGTTCAACCGATTTGTTTTTACTGAGCGTCCTGCCGAAACTCTCTTATTTTACCAATCAGTATACCATATTCGCCTAAAATTGAACACTGTTCAAGTAATTTTTGATTATGGCCTATGTTAAAGTAAGAACACATATCTGTTTTCGGAAGAAAACAATGAAATATAAAAAAGAGCCGTACTCTAATGATTAATCATCAAAGTATCAGCCCTTTCATTTTAATTATAATGTTTTGCCTGAGTATTATACATATTGAAATACAAACCTTTGGTGTTTTTCATTAATTCCTCATGAGTTCCCTCTTCAACTACCAAGCCATTCTCAAGAACTATTATTCTGTCGCAGAACCTGCAGGATGATAGTCTGTGAGAAATGTATATTGCCGTTTTCCCATGAACTAGTCTGTCAAAGTTTTTGTAAACTTCATATTCGGAAATAGGATCAAGAGCTGCCGTAGGTTCGTCCAGTACGACTATTGGTGCATTCTTATATAATGCCCTTGCAATGGCAAGTTTCTGACCCTGCCCTCCTGATGGTTCAACACCATTTTCCACAAACATCTTGTAAATATGGGTTTCATCTTTATCTTCAAGGCTGCCAATCCATTCTTCAATTCCGGCAATTTTGTATATTTCTTCTAAATCGATATTTTTATCCTCAAAAACTGTTACGTTTTCCTTAATCGTAAAAGCAAAAAGTCTGAAATCCTGAAATACCACAGATAACAACCTTACATATTCTATGAAACTGTACTCTCCGGCTTCCCTGCCGTTTATTAATATTTTTCCTTCGTAATTATCGTATAGATGACATAGTAATTTTATGAAGGTTGTCTTTCCGGCACCGTTTTGTCCTACAATGGCAACATGTTCCCCTGCCTTGATTTTTGCAGATACATTTTTAAGAATGTACTTTTCCGTGTTTGGATATTTAAAGCTTACATTCTTAAATTCAATTTCACACTTATTAATTTTTGCCAAAATATCTTCTGTTTCTTCCAATGTTATATTGTCTGACAATCCGTTTTCTACTGTTGTTTTATCAAATTCATTGTCTTCAACAGCTACACTTTCAACAAAATCAATATAGAACTTTAGAACTGAAGATGTATAATTCATTTCAAGATATGAATTAATTATGTTTCTAATTGCACTTGCAAACTCGCCTGTAGCCTGAAATAAACTTGAAAACTCACCAATGGTAATTGTCTTGTTAAAAATATTTACTACAAGAATTATATAAATTGTCATATCACTTATAGAATAAAATATGTTATTTACATTCCAATATTTCAAAAAGCCTATGAAATATTTTTTACTTGTACCATATATTCTGTCAACATAGCCGTCATATTTCTTTTCAAATATTTCTGACGCATCATAAAGACGAATGTCCTTTGCATATCTGCTTTCCTGCAATTCAGTATTAAAATATGTACTGCCTCTTTCCACCGTGCTCATTTCTTTGAAGAATTTACGTCTGCCCTTGTTTACTTTCGATGTAGTATAGGAGTTTACTGCAAAGGAAATAATTACCGGAATCATCAGCCACGGAATCCTTGTACAAACAAGAACTACAACTCCCAATGCTACAAAGAAATTAGTAATTATGTTTGCCAATGCTGTAATAAGACCGTTAACCTGCCCTGTTTCGTTTAATGCTCTCTCCGCATTTTTAATAATATCTAAAACATCTGTGTCCTCTGTATTTTGAAACTTCATGTTAACGCAGCTCATACACAAATTGGTTTTAAGTATTCTATCAAACTTTTCGCAAATCTTAGAGATGTTTTCTCCTGTCCACTTCTTCACATTTGCACAAATAAAGTTTCCGCCACAAATAAAGGCTACCCAGAACACAATCCACCCCATGTTTCTTTTAGATGCATCTGCAATTTCATCAATAAGGTACTGGGTTCCTAAAATTGTAATAAAAGGAGACACGGAATTAATAATTATGTTTACTATAAGAAACATATAATACATTTTATCATTTTCCCATGCGAATTTTCCAAAAAACTTAAAGCATCGGATACTTTCTTTACTATTTTTCATACTACTGTCCTCCTTCCATTTCAACTTTCAATGCTTTTGCATCTCCATTATTAGTTGTTTCGGTGCTTTCCGCATTATCACTATTTTTTTGTTTTTCCTCATAATACTGGGACTGAATGCCAAACATATACGCGTATTTTCCATTCTTTTCCATTAATTCCTCATGAGTTCCCTCTTCCACAATCATTCCGTCTTCAAACATTGCAATCTTGTCACAAAATCTTGTACTTCCTAATCTATGGGATATGAAAACTGCCGTCTTACCCTTTATCATGTTTTCAAATTCACGATACATTCTGTCTTCTGCCAAAGCATCAAGTGCTGCTGTAGGTTCATCCAAAATAACAACTTTTCCATCTTTATACAAAGCTCTTGCCATGGCAAGTCGCTGTTTTTCACCACCTGATAAATCAATTCCCTCTTTATCAAATATTTTTAATAAATTGGTATGCACACCTTTTTCATAGGAGTTGATTTTTTCACTTAATCCACTTTGCTCTAATACCTTATGTACCTTATTCATATCTGTTTTGTCTTCCCCGGCAAAGGAAACGTTCTGATAAATCGGCATTGCAAAACTTTCCACATTTTGAAATACAGGTGAAAACAGTTTAAAATATTCCTCTCTGTTATATTCTTTTATATCAATGCCATTTAAAAGGATTCTGCCTTCACTTGGTTCATATAACTTCATCATAAGTTTTATGAAAGTAGTTTTCCCGGCACCATTGACACCAACTACCGCCAGTTTTGCTCCATCCTTAATGGTTAGATTAACATTCTTTAACACATAATTATCGTGTCCCGGATATTTAAAACTTACATTTTCAAATCTAAATTCAAACTTATTAAGATTTATATCTGTAATATGACCGTCCTTTTCATCTGCTGTTTCTTTATCCTCTTTCCAGTCTATAAAATTTCTGTAATCATTAATCATAAGACAATTGCCTCTTATGCTTGAATAAATCCAGTTAACATATCCCACTGAATTATGAAAAGTTGTTACCAATCCCACATAAAGGACAAAATCCGATATTTGGTACGCACCTGTAACAACGTTGTAAACAAGCCATGTATACATAAGAACCTTCTGAATAAGTAATATCAGTTCCATATCAACATTACACACAATCCATCTGTTATGATGTTCCTTGTTTTTAACATTGTAAACGTTATTTACGTCATCTAATTTTCTTTGGAAAATATTTGACATGTTAAAAAGTCTGATATCCTTCGCAAAATCAAAATTCTTAGTGGTTGACTCTAAGTAAGTCATTTTACGCCATGTAGGCGCCATGGCATCAGAAAATTTTTCCTTATCAAGCTTCGTGAAATAGGTTAATATTTTTGCCGTTCCAAATGATATTATAATAAAACATACCATCATCAGTAAATTTTGAATACCGATTAACACGGCTGACAAAATCATCAATGTCCCCTGAGCTATAAAATTTCTGCTTTCATATACCACTCCATGAAATCCACTTCCTCTGGTAACTGCTGTTTTTGCTCTTTGGACATAATCAAGGAAATCCGGGGATTCCATATTTTTAAAATCAGTGTGAAATAGCTTGTCCATTCTCTTCTTTTCAACATAGCCCTCTGTCTTCCGGTATTCAAACTCAAAGCTGTTGTAACAGGTAGTGCTGATAATATCAAAAATCAACATTATCAGGCAAATAACTATTGTATAAATAATTATTGTTTTAAGGGGCAAATCATTCTCAATAAATGACAACACATATTTAGGAGCATATGAATTTAACAAAGTTCCCACTATGTCTCCTATAGGCTTAATTAATGTGATTGCCAGCAATCTTAAATTGCTTTTTCTCTCAATATTCAGGGCATAAATAAAATTATTTAAAAACCCGTATGTCTTCTGTTTTTCCATAAATCTCCTTATTATTAAATTCTTTTACTTATACCAAGTCTAACAAATGTAACGTTTTTATACAAGGTGGATTATGATTTAGAAGAACTTCTTTTTAATGCAAAAATAAAAGGCACAAGCTGACCTGTGCCTCAAATAATCATATACGTTTTTTATAATTTTATAAATAATCTGCCACGGCCATGTAAACATTTACCAGAAAAATTGCAACGAATATAACCAGCAAAATCCGACCTAACCAGACTTCTCCTTTTCCTCTTTTTACCGTTTGTTTCTTTTTTTCAAATCCATTATCTTTTGCTATTTTTACTGCTTTTTCCCAGTCCTCATCACGAACCAGAACGCTCTTGTATATCATTACATCTGAGCCTTTTACCCTGAAGTAATCCCCGGCTCCTCCTGCACGAACGTTCGTCTGAATGTTGCAACTCTCTAACAAGCCTACGAGCATCTGTAATTCCACTTCATTACTTGTTGAATATACTTCTTTCATTTCTTCCCTCCGTTAAGTATTTCTAAAATTTTATATGTAAGTTGTTTTTGCTAATACAAATTTTAGCAGATACCAGGTGTTAGTGCAAGTAGGGGTTGATTGGATTTACTTATAACGATTTACTTATAAATCTGTTTAATATTTTATTTTACAACTACCGACACGGCTTTGTTTTCATCGTTTATGATACTTATGCATTCCTTGATTTCTAATTTTTCCGCCTCTTTTTTAGTAATTCCAACAGTTTTCTTTGTCTTTATATCATATGCAAATGCATCTTCTGCCATAGCGTATACCTCTTTGTTTTCTGCATCGTCCCAAAATGTATCTCCCTTAGTAATTGTATAACCATCACTGCTTTTGCCCTCAGGATAAACCACTTTGAAATCCAGACCGTTCAGTACCTCTGACCATTCCATTAATGTAAGTTTAGAAACCACTTGACCCCCATCATTTATGGTATTTTTATCATTAAAATTCAGAACTACCTTTTTATCTGATTTTTTAGAATACCCACACAAAGTAACAGATTTTCCATTTTCCCCTGATACTGATATCCAATGCTTACTATTTTCACAATATGCATTTATTGACACTAACGAACTATTATCCAAAACTTTATTTCCGTCGCATAAAATTATAATTTCTGATGGATAACATTTACATTGATCCATTTCTTTAATAGTAGTTGCTGCCGTTTTCAACACTGATGGTACATTCCTGGTATGTACTTCAACCTCTTTTTCCATAGTACCCCCTTCATTTCCTGATATCATTAATTCTGATATTTTATCATGATAAGAAAATGTGAAAACACACATTCCCACTATAAGCATTAGCGAAATCATACACACCATAATTGACAGAAACTTTTTATCTTTACTTAACAACAAATCTCTCTCCTCCACTATATTTTTCATACACTATTTTTGTGGATGAATCTATACAGAATGCCGGTCTTACTCCTGCACTATCAAATGCATTTTGCATACTAAGTTCATCATTAAATGTATAAACGTAAATCAATGAACCCAAAGATGTAACTGGTGTTCTCAACATCCACGTAACTGACTCACCATTCATAATACACATTCTATTTTTATATTCTTCAAAATAGTCTATTTTTTCACCCTCATTAACATTATATTTACAATCTTGACAAGACTCTTTTAATGAAGGTAAAAAAACCTTTCTATTTATCAACTTCGTTTCATTTCCTGCAATATTCAACGCTTCCTTAGCAGCTATTGTAATGTCAACTGATTCTACCTTATCGCTTATTTCATCTAAATAAGTTATGTATTCATTACTTAAGAACTGATCAATTTCACTGTCCTCATAATACGAACTGTAATCATTAAATCTACGTACTTCCGGCAAACATTCCTTTCGCAGCAACAAAGTTTTACCATCTTGATAATCGCTCTGCAATACAAGAAATGGCACATACTTACCGTTTTCTTTAACATATACTTCGTATTCATCTTTATTATTATCATAGGAAATATCTGATATGGTTGCGTTATTTTTATCAAAACCACAAGAAGATAAGATAAACATCATAAGACAAATTAAAATACTTAGATAAGATATTTGAAATATTTTCTTCATTTTCTCTTTCCTCCATTTGAGCAAAATTATTCCAGCGATTTGCAGTTGCTTATTTATGTATTGGTACAATAATGCATATTATAAACAATCAATTCAATAATACAATACTTGAGTTTTATTTTATTCTATAATACTGGAAACGTATCTCGTAAGTAAAATAGGTGTACAATTTTCAATTTTTGTACACCATTTGCCTCATAGTTTTGTAGTAAACTTATTTAATTTCTACAAGCTCTTCTTCATTAATGTAAACATTTCTTATCATACCTAAATCGATTAAATCATCAAATTGATTAGTGTATTGAACTTTGGTTGTACCGTTAAATTTACAACCGGATTTACTAAACATATTATCATTATTGCTAAGACTTTTGATAATGTTATCATTTTCGCCCTTTATAACAACATTCAAATCAGTCATTTCATTGTTTGTTAGAAGTCTTAATCCTAAAGGTGAAACATATAAAATATTATCATTATATTTATATTTTCTACAATTATCACTAAATTTTAAATCGAAAGTATATTGTCTATATTCGTTATTAACCTTTTCTTTTGTATCAATTATTTTAATACAATTATTTAAATCTATATTTTCTAAATCATTTGTGCTAATGTCAAATGATGCATAAACAAATAATTTATTATTTGCATATTCTGCATACTTATTAAACGTCCCCGATGCTTCATATTCAAATATAAATCGTCCGTCTTTTCCAAATGATTTTATGGTCTTATTATAGTCATTTATATTAGATTCAACTTTGTTACCATTTTTATCGCAAATTGAGAATACTAAATACCCCAATTGTGTATTCTTTTCGCATAAGCTTTCTTCTAGAGAAATAATATAATTATCAATTTCTATTTTCTGATTTCCCTGTGTTAATATTTTTTTAACAATACTTTCCTGATTTTCATTATTTGAAAAGAAAAACTGAAATAAACTTTTATTTAAATGAGTATGTATGACTATATTTGATGCCAAAATTAAAAGTATTATTGTAACTAAAGCAATCACTATCTTTTTCTTCATTGTTTTAAACTCTTTCTTATATATTATAATATCGCTCTTTTATGGTTAGGGTTATTTTTTAAGTATTATTATATTTAATGATTTTACATATAACTTACTTATTATGTGCACGACTGCAATTGTATTATGCTAAATTTGAGATAGCAATATATAACTTTATGGTATTTTATAATAAAATGTAAAAAGTTCAAGTGTTTGTGGGAAGGATTTTAGGTTTTATACTTAATTAATACATTTATTTGTAATAATAATTAGTTATCCATTTTTCTCTTTTTATTCCAAATAATAGCTATCTTCTATGCAAAGAATGATGAAATTAGTACTATTACAATTCCTATCCTACAACATTTTATTAATATCATTCATCAATTCTAACTTCTTTTTCTAGAAAATATTAATAATAGAATTAATATTGTATCAATAAAAAACATAATTACTGTATATTGTGTTTTCCAAAAGAAATCATCCATTATAATACTCATAAAATTAAACAAACAAATTAAAATTGATATTATCATTATCAAAAGGATAACGATTTTTTTCTTTTCAACTTTCATTATTTTACTCCTCCTTCAATTTTTGTATTATGTTCAAAATATTTAGCTGATTATTATCTTTTATTTTCCCTTTTAGGCATTTATTTTTAGATGCTGCATCTAATAGTATTTTCTTCATCTCATTTGCTGACTTTATTTCTTCACTCATACTATATATTATTGCACAGGCCTTTGCAACATATGGCACAGCAAAAGAAGTTCCACCCATATAAGAAACTTTATTATCTTTTGTTAAGCATAAAATATCCGTTCCTGGTGCTACAATATCAACACTTTCACCATAGTTAGAAGTAGTACTTAAACATCCATCACATCTAAAACTTCCTACCGTAACAACATTATTAAAATTATAACTACAAGGATACATTTTCACTTCATCTATGTCTAAATTATAATTACCAGCCGCTACCACAAAAAGCATATTAGATTCTTTTATTACCTTTTTCAATTTTAAGTTCTCTTTAAACATAAGCAAACTTACAACACAAATTTCAGCCCCATTTTCTTGAGCATAAAGTATAGCGTCTACCAAGTCATCACACTCCCCATCATTACCTTGTTGCATGATTTTTAATGGCATAAATTCAATAAACTCGTTTTCTTCAAAATTACCATCTTCTGTTGAATTTGTACATAGTATATTGGCTATACTTGTACCATGACTTGTATCCTCCCTAGAAAACAATTTAGTGTTGTTATCTTTAAAATTATATCCACATATGTCATCCACATACCCATTTGCATCGTTATCAATATTATCTATCTTTTCATCAGTATTTTTCCACAAATGTCTTTTTAAAATAGCATTTTCAATATTAATTCCTGAATCAATAACTGCAATAGTACATTTACGATATTTTAAATATTCATTTAAATCAACCATTGAAATATCCATTTTCTTGTTAGCAATAGCTTTTTTATCAATCCAATCAATATCATCATCAATAAACTTTTTGAATTTCCCATTATTATTATATTCCCACTGAATGATTCTTTTATCTTTCAAAACAATCTGAATATATCCTTTTACTTTCATAAACTCAATATCTTTTGCCTAAATGGTATATATTTTTACTTAAATGGTAGTTCTAAATGTGAAAATGTTTATTATTAATGTTTTGTAAGCACAATATTGCTTACCATACTTTTGCAACAAAAAAAGCCACTTACGTGACTTCTTAACCATTTGCACATTCATATTGTCTTTTCAAAAAAACTTTTTTAAACTCACTGACCTTCCTTCTTGATATATCTATATCATTACCGTTCTTCATATATATTACTGTGCCTTTTAGTGATTCTATTTCGTCCAGATTTACTATAAACGAATTATGGCATCTGTAAAACCATTTATTGTCCAGTTTCTGTTCCATCTCCGACATACTGTCGTTACATCTTTTTACTCCCAATGTCGTATAAATCAGTACCCCCAGTCTTTGTGCTTCAAAGTAATAAATTTTTTTTAGCGCTACCACCATCAGTGCTTCTCCAACGATATTTAAGGTTATCTTTTTATCCTTTTCAAGCAATTTTTTTGCTGAATAAAACGCCTCTTTCAGCTCTTCTTTTAAATTCACTTTGTCCAAATATCTAAATGCATTTACGAGATAACCTCTTCTACTCATTTCCGTATGTGTTGTTAATATCATAAAGATGGTGTCCTTATTTTTCTCCCTGGCTTTTTTAATAGTTTCAAAGCCATCCAACTCATCCATTTCTATATCTATTAAAGATATATCATATTCATCCTTAGATTCCAAATAGGATATTGGATTGTCATACACTGTAATCTCTATTTCATTTTTCATCTCTTCCTTAATGCATTCTTCTGCCTTTTCTCTCCAGTAAGCCTCATCATCAACTATTGCAATTTTCATGTTATTTACCTTTTTATAGAAATAGTTTCCATAAACTCTTCCTTTCCTATCTCTATGTATATAAGACCATTATTCCTTTCTACGCATTCTCTAACATTTTCAAGTCCGAAACCATGATATTCTCTGTCGCTTTTTGTTGTAACCAGATTCTTATTTTTAAATTGTCCATTATCCTTATAGGTATTTCTTATGTTTATAATTATGTTTTCATCGTTGTATCTGCAATCTAAATAAATCTGTTTCTTTTTTGACTTACCTGCTGCTTCTATGGCATTACTTAAGATATTTGAAAATATTGTACATAAATCATAAGCATCAATCCTACACTCTGTAGGTAAAACACCTGAAACTTTCATTTTTACACCTGAATCTATTGCCTGATAATAGTATTTATTCACTATTGCTTCCGCTATTCCGTTTCCGATGCTAACTGCATTTCCCAACTCATCTATTTTTATGTTTATTTTTTCTAAATAGTCATTTACTTCTTCATACTGTTTGCTATTTATAAGTTTTGTAAGCAATTCTAAGTGATTTCTAACATCGTGTCTGAACTTTTTTGTGTTTTTTTCACGTTCTTCAAGATATTCATAATAGTTTTGCTGCTCCTTCAAGTACATTTTTGTTTCCAGTTCTCTTTCCTGAGAAACATTTTTTGAAATCTTAAGTAGAATTACTGCCCCCAATTGTATGAATATCCCAATTATAACAGTTATGAACGCACCTGAAAATACTAGTTTATGTTTTTCAGACAATTCAATTGTTGCAACTTTTGCAACCGTCATCACCACAATGGAATTTACAACAATTAGCACTGTCAGTAATACCAGATTTTTATATTCTATTTTTTTCAATCCGTATTGATAATGTTTCCTATAAATATAGCCTACCGTATAAATAAACATTAACGATAAAACCGACGCCATAAGTTCTTCAAAACTCTTAATACCAAACGGTAAAAGTCCCCAAAAGAGTTTTACCAAAATTAAAAACATAGTGTCTATCATAGACATCATAAATGGAATCCATATAGAAAATAAAAGCAGTAACTTTCTTTTTTCTGCATACCATATTCTAAACACTGCATATGTTGTAACAAAGTATACAATTGAACCAATCTTCATTTTCTCATCAAAGTAAATAATACCTGATGCCAGTGCTATGATTGTAGCTATCAATATGATTTTATACTTATTAATTCTCTCTTCAAAATTTCCAAACAAATTCATTGCCATTATTATTTTTATAAAATGACACAAATCTGTTAATATTGCTATAAATAGATTCATATATTCCTCTTGCTGTTACTAAGTTACATCCATTATAACAAAATAACCTTCATTGCAAAAGGAATATATAATAACATTTTATATATTAATAATATGTGTTTCTAGAAAAATCTAAGAAACCACTATTTCTATATGCAACGCATGACGAAAATACAATTCCATATGTAAATAATATAAAAATCAATCCCTTATACTTTTTCCTTCCATTTTTATCTGATTTTTATTGATATTTTTTAATATTGATGTTGTTGTCACATTAATTCTTTAATAATGATTTTAAAACTGAAATATGTTGATTGGTAGCTATTTTCAGAATTGAATGATTTACTTGAATGAGTCACATACAGCTCGATTACGCTTTGCTTCATCTCGCTGATGCGGCATTCGCCGCATAAAATAAAAAGAATAAAATTCGGCATGAAAGCAAGCTTTCGCCAAATTTTATTCTTTCCATTTTACGTGACTCATTGCTAACGCACAAAAAAAGTACCACCCCAGGCAATTTAATGTCCGAAACGGTACCCGCAAGTGCGCCTCCAGGGGCTCGAACCCTGCACACCCTGAAAGCCCTAGTGCATTTTATATCAGTTTATTAAACATTATTTTGTATTATAAAAATGCCCGCAATTCCTTTGTTTATCGGGCATTGCAGGCAATATAAAACTTTATGGTATTTTATAATAAAATGTAAAAAGTTCAAGTGTTTGTGGGAAGGATTTTAGGTTTTTATATAAACAACATCTATTATTATAAGTTGCTGTGTTACGCTGAACAAATTTAACTTTGCTACTCATTAAAATTTTAACTTCACTATGACTTGCTCTTTTTACCACTAGTATATTTTTTTCTAAAAAGCTCTACCATGTCTTCTAATTTATCTAAATTATCAATATCACTTTCTGTCACATAAAGGTTTATATAGCCTTCTACTACATTTCTAAAATCTAAAATTAGTCCTTTTTTCATTAATTCATAGATATTATTAATTCTATCCTTTATAAATTCCATATTTTCGTCCTGATCATTTTGATTTATAATAATCTTACAATACGAGAATTTCTCAATAATATAACCCACAATTTTTTTATACTGTTCCACATCATCCATATATATGGTATTCCAAATACCATCATCATGACACAAATATGCAATCGTATTGTTTATTGTTTTTATTTTATAGGAATTCAAAGGATTTTTCATATGACACATATATAGCAATTCAGCTAATTCTTCTTTTTTTACGCACTTAAGAACATTCTGATCTACAAAATTTACCCAACAAAAATCTCCCCAATTTTCAACATCTTCACTTACAAATTCTTTTCTATTATCTCCTGAAACATACTCCAAAAACAAATCTGTATTAAATTCCGAATTTATTGGCTCTCCTGCTAATATTAAATAATTATCACAATATCCTAATGCCTCTGTAAATTCATGAAAATCTATACCAGATGAAACTATTTTGTTTTTTTTTGTGTATATTTTTAAATATATAAAATCACTCCACATATAACCTCCTATATCAATTACATTTTTATTCCAAGCAATTACATGCCCCTGTTGAAACATTATTACTATTTGCACTAAAAAGTTTATCGCATTTCATATTAACCAGATATACCTTCCTATATCCCTTTTCATACATTATGTTAAACATTTCACTCGCTCTATTACCACTATAACACATTAAAACAATTGTCTTTTCATCGTATTTATTGTCATCTAAAAATTTAAAAAATATATCTTCTTTCCCTTCTGAATATGGTATATTTACAAAATTATCTAAATGACTCTTAGCATAATCTTCTTCATCCCTTAAATCAACAAATAATAATTTAGGTTGATTTGAATAATATATCTCATTAAATTCTTTTTTTTTCGTAAGTATCTTTATATCACTACTGTCTTTATTCGCTAAAAATATAAAAACTAAAACAATTATTGTCATTGCCACTAATATAATTGCCTTTATTCTATTATTCATACTTTTTCCTTACCTTTGAAATATTTTTATAACTAGTATACTCATATATAATTCCAGCAAAAAATATACTCATAATACCTGATACTAGTAACACTAACACCTTATGCCAATCACAATTATACGTTGTTGCCGTTATTATTTCGCTATATAAAATATAATATATTTCGTCTTTATAATATCCAAAGATATTATAAAAACTACCACCTGATGCTATTACAAAGATTACAATAAGTACAACTTGAAAAAACATTGCTACTATTTTTTCTAATTTAATTATTTTACATATACACGCATATATTATTCCTATACCATACACAAACCAAAGTGCAACTAAATAGATAAGCATTAAATACATATAATTTATTATAGAATATTGCACACCCGTCATTATAATAAATGATATTGCTAAAACTATTGTCATTAACATATTAGCTACTGAACTTATTAAAAATCTACTACATAAAATTTGTTTTTGACTCTTGATGCTGATAGTTATATTATACAATACTTTATTCTCATACTCTTCTTTAAAGATTTCTCCATATGGTGTTGCAATTCCATTTGAAACAATCCTTAGAATAATTAAATAATATATCAAAGTAAAGTAAGTTAAACGCTCATAGTTATTTATATTATATCCCTCAATTTTAAAATAAACTCCTAAACTGCATAACAAAAGAAGAGCCATAAACATCAATGTATACTGAATAAAATGTCTTTTAAACTGCATGCAATATCTTCTTAATTCGACAAACAAACTTTTTATCATTTCATACTCTCCTTCTTGTCAATTGTTAATACTTTATAACCTATTTCTTCTACAATGCTTTTCTTAGTATGAGTAGACATAATAACACTTCTTTCCTTTATTTTGTTTATATCATCATAGAATCTTCTTAAAGTTTCTTCATCTAAATTTTTATCTGGCTCATCTAATAAAATTAAACTTTTTGTTGTATTTATTGCAAAAATAATCACTAGTTTTTGCCTGGTTCCTTCTGATAAATATTTAATAGGCTTGTTTAATGATTCTCCTATTTTGTATCTGATTAAATCATCATATATTTTAATTCTGTTAAAATCTCCAATTTCTGAAAAGTACTCTATGTTATCTTTAATTGATAACTCTTTATAAAAAAAGGAAGAATTATCTAGATACAACACACTTTTTTTAATAAATCTTTCCCATTTTTTATAACTTAAATAACTCATTGGGAACTCAATCTTAATTTCTTTATTATATTTTATTATTCCAGACTTAGGAACATAAAGTCCAGATAAAGCTTTCAGGAAAGTAGTCTTTCCCGATCCATTTTGTCCCAAAACAGCAATTTTATCATTTTCCTCCGTAACAAGTTTTATTGTACTTTCTACACCTTCTATGTCTATACTAATTTCCATCTATATTCCTTATCTATTAAAGGGGATATTTTTCAATCCCCCTTATTCTCCTTATATTTTACCACGCTAATGCTTTTAAAAAGCACGCCCAAGCGACTGCATCATCAGCAACCCCTGTAAATATATTAAATAATGATAATACAACCAAGATTGCCGAAACCGTAACTGCTCCCACTTTGAGTATCCACTTAAATACACTACTTCTTTCAACTTTCGGATTATATGTTTTTACGGCACTTTGAACCTTTTTGTGTTCCATTACCTTTTCCATTACTTTTCTAGGTACTTTGTCTTTACCATTTTTTCCATCACAATATTTGAAATTATTTAATTTTAAACAATATACATGTTTACCTTTCTGATAAAAATGCAAGTGCCAATAGGTTTTCCCATCTGTATTAGGAGAATCGAGTCTTACTTTCCAATCCCCCTTATTATACACATATGTAGTACTTGCACTAACTATAGTTGTCCCAATAACCATAAGTAAGATTGTCATCAACACCAATATTATTCTTTTAGTTTTTTTCATATTTCCTCCTATCACAATCAACTTTGTATTTAAATCTCTAATTTCACAACCATATGGTAATCTTTCTTGTAGATTTTGTCAAATTATACCATATTCAACTTTAATTATGCAAATAATTTATTTAATGTATTCTTTTGCTAACATAAAAACAACTAACGCAACTCCAATCCCCCCACTTATTAATATCAGCACATAATTTCTTCTAACTATATCTTCAACATTCACCATCACTTTTATAATGGCATAAATCACCAACACAACCATTGCACCGATAACTAAATTGATTTTCCATAAATTATTTATTACATCTCCAAAAATAATTATTGCCAGTAATTCTGTTAATACAACTATAGCTGCGTTTCTATCTAATACTTTATTTCTAATCAGCTTTACGATTTTTATAACTAAAACCATTATTAACATAACGATCAACAAAAGCATTATTGTTATTCCAACATATGCCAATATTTTCACACCGTCTTCCATGTTTTTGTTACCTATATTACAATTTATTTCCAATCCAACAATGTTATATGCTTTTTTAATTAATCTAATTACTCTAATAAATATATTTTTAATCCAATTACCAATTTGAAAAATGTCTTTTTTCAAAACACTATTTCTATATGCAACGCATAACGAAAATACAATTCCATATGTAAATAATATAAAAATCAATCCCTTATACCTTTTCTCCATTTGGTTTTCTGTTTTCAATTTTTCCATCAGGACTTGTTGACTTACTTCTTTTTGTAAGTCCTGCTTTCTTAATTCAAGTTTTTTCTCTTTTTCTGACAATTTTATTTCTTTATTTTCAAGTAATTTCTTTTGCACCTTGATTTCGTTTATTATTGCGTTGTTATCTTCTCTTTGCCTGTCTGTCTGTTCTTTTATTTTCATTGCTTCTTTCATCATTTCTTCTGCTTTCCTCAACTGCAAGTCGCTCTCGCTCAAGCTCTCTATTTTCTCGTTCAACGATTTTATTTTCTCTGCTTGATTCTGAATCTGCAATGATGCTTTCTGCAATGTCTGTTGCAGTTTTAAGTTGTCTGATGATTGTTTCTGTATCTTTGCTTTCTGCGTTAATATTGTTGTTTCCATCTGCTGTAACTCCGCTGTCAGTTCTTCTGCTAAGTCTGCCAGCTCGTTCATTTTTAATTTTTCTGATTCTGTCATCTATCTTACTACTCTCCTTCCTCATTCTTCTTTTGATTTCAGCAATTGCTGATTCTGTTGTTTTAATGTTTTGTTCTGTTCTATTAATTTTCTGTTCTGTATCATTAATGAATCTACCTGTTGACTCAACAGACTGTTTTCCTGATTCAGTTCTTCCATTAGGCTCAATGTATCCCCTACCTTTTCTATCACTGCCAATACTTCCTTTAACTCTTCCAACTCTTTCATATATCTGTTCAACCCTTTCCTTTAATATTTTTGTTATTTCAGCAATGCTCTTCTTAATCTGCATTACCAGTTTATTTGATTCCTTAACTTTTCTGTTATACTCACATCTGTCTGATACTTTTCCCTTTTGTTCCATTTGTCTTGCTGCATAGCCTTCATGAATTGTAGGTTCAATATCTAATCCCTGCTCTTCAAAACTTCTATGATCTATTTTTTGTTCCTCTATAAGAAATTTATTGCAATAATCAGCCCAGTTTTTTCTCCATTCCTTAAGCTGTTCTTTTGAATTCCATTGATTTTGAATCACATCAATTCTTTTCCAAAGTTTTTCTTCGCCCTTTCCTTTTCTGATTCTTACCTTTTGTTTTCCATTTTCATCAAGCAATGGTATTTTGTTTCCATTATCATCACGTGCGAACTCTGTCTTTCGCATATTTGACCAACTTCCATCTTTATTAAATGCTCTCATTGTACACATACAATGCACATGATGATTTCCTTCTTTTTCATGATATGCCCAGTCTGCTGCCATTCCTTTATTTACAAAATTCTCCTTTATAAATTCCCGCATTCTTGAAATTGTCTGCTCCCGATTCCACTCATTGGGAACTGCTATTTCAAACTCTCTTGCATACTGACTGTTTCGTTTATTTTCCCTTTTTTCAACTGCATTCCATAAAGTTTCTCTATCAGCCAAATCTTCAGGTGCATTTTTAGGTAAGAGTACTTCTGCAAATACAACTTCTTCTTTTCTTGTATAGTTAAAAGATAAACCAAGTCTTGTATCCTTTAATTTTTGTCCTGAAATATATGCAGCTGACGCAACAGCACATTTTCCAATACTTGATTTAATTATTCTTGTTGTAAAATGATATATTGCCATATTTACACCTCCATCCAAGTGAAACTTGGTGCTATCCAAACGCATAGTTTGGCTCCCTCTGAGTAAGAGCGCACAATGAGCAACGCGAATGTTTATAAACGTTGGGCTCCGCCCACGTATAAGTGCGCCCTTCTTAAAAGAAGAAGGGAATAGAAAAATATCTACTCCCTTTCACAAACTACTTATTTGAATTAACATTTGTTTCCTTAACTCCCATTGCTGTTGAAAAATATTTACCATTTTGTTCCTGCTTGTTTAAAAATCCTATCAATTTAGGTATGTCATCTTTTTCAATAGGTTTTCCCAAAACTGATTCAACTGCTGCACCTACCTCAATTAACCTGTGATTTCGCTTTCTTCTATTTTCCTCAGCCTGCTTCTTTTCCAACTCTTTAATCTGTTCCTTTAAATTGTTTGCCTTTTCCAAATATGCAATTTGTTTCTTTGAAAGTTCATCTTTTCTTTCTTCATATGTTCTTTTTGCCATTTTAAATTCCTCCTATTATTTAATTGCTTCAACATCATTTCTTATTCTTAAATCTCTGCCTTCATTTTTTGACAAAAAATTTTCCAGCACATCTTTTTTAATAAGAAACTTTCTGCCTACCTTTATTACAGGTATTTTTTTCCACTCAATTAGATTTCTTAAAGTATTCTTTCCTATACCTGTAGATTTTGAAGCTTCTTCTACTGTATAAGCTAATTTGGCATTTTGCATGTTTATCATCTCCTTTCTCGCTTGCATATTGCAATTATTGTTTTATAATATAATTTGCTTTTTAAAATTTGTCAATATCTTTAGCAAATTAATTTCAATATTCAATATTGCATTATGCAAATATGTATGATATTATTTTGTTATCTTAAAGAGAGGAGTTTATTCCTATGAGAGATAAACAATTATGTGCTGATATTGGAAAACGTATCAAGCAAAGACGTAAAGAATTAAATCTGAGTTTAGGATATATAGCTGACAAAATGGGCGTTAATATATCCACAGCTCAAAGATATGAAGCAGGACTTATTGATAATTCTAAAAAAATTGTTGTGGACAGTCTTGCTGAAATACTTCACACTACACCGGAATGGTTACGTGGAGAAACATCAGATTTGAACTCTGATGTAAAAGATTATATGGAACTGAAACTAATTGATTCATTCAATTCAGTTTTAAAATCTTTCTCTAATAATTTAACTGAAGACGCATCAATGTTTTCTAAAAACATGTTTTTATTATTATTAAATGAATTTGCAGAATTTAACAAATCTTTTGAATTTGCTCTTTCTAATTATTCTAATAATGATAATAGTGATATTGCTAAAACTATTGGGTTTAGTTCTTCAAATGAGTTTAATGAAGTTATGTTTTTAAGAGAGCTTAACAGTACAATAAATACTTTTACCGAGTTAAGCGATATTCTTAGAACTTATGCAAAAAATCCAACTGTTGCAAACAACAGACTTAACGCTCTTTTGAAGCAATAATATTTAAATAATTTTATGTAGGAGGTATTTCACATGGTTACAAAAAAATAAAAAGTTAATTACTTGAAGAAAAATGATATATTAACCTATTATCCTTTCCCAAGTACTTAACTTGGAAAGGAAATAATATGAATAATTTTGAATCACTACAAACAGGAAGTGTAAGAAAAAAAGGTTCTCAATGGTATTACCGATTTAGAATAAAAGATCAGGATGGAAATTGGAAAATGCATGAATTCAAGGGCGGTCAAACTAAAGCCGAAACTACTTTTATGCTAAAGCAGGCTCTTGAAGAATATCGTCAGGATGGTTCTATATTTTATGCTGGTTCCTTAACCGTAGGACAGCTTGCCGATATGTGGTACAATGCCGAAATTGAAAATAGTAATCTTACCACTAATGGCAAATACGGATATAAAAATGTAATAAATAATATTCACAATAATCCTTTTTCTCAAATCAAATTAAAGGATTTAACTATAGAAGACATTCAGGAATATGTTGACGGATTATATTTTGGCGTTTATGACAATGAAGGCAATCAGATTGCCAAACCTTATGCAAAAGCAACTATGAGGAAATTTTTTCTTGTTCTTAACAATATGTTTAAGTATGCGGTCTATCCCAAAAAACTGCTTAGAGAAAATTTAATGCAATATGTTAAAAAGAGAAAAGTTGCAAAAGATAATTCTCTTTTTGGTAACTCTAATGAAGCTAAAATACAAACCATAACGCATCAGGAATTTTTAAAAATAATTAACTACTTATCTTCCGTAGAAGATTATTGTTATTTGGCATTACCAATTCAAATTGCTTACCATACAGGTATGAGAGCCGGAGAAGTATGTGGACTAACTTGGGATGATATTGATTTTGAAAATCAGGTTTTATATGTTAGACGTTCGATGTATTATGACAAGGATTTGAAAACTTGGGAGCTGAAAGTTCCTAAAAATGGCAAGCCACGAGCTATAGATTTTGGAGATAGTCTTGCCCATATTTTATTAATTGCAAAACACGAGCAACAACGAAACAAAAAAATCTATGGCGATTTGTATCAGAATCAGTTTTATCATACAACCGAAATAAGAGGTAAATCACATTGTCAGATTTATACGGACTATAACGAATCTTATATTAAGAATTCCACACGTTTTTGTCATGGAATTCATGTGGATGATATTGATTCCAACGTTTCACTATCTCCTTTAACTTTTGTATGTACAAAGCCTGATGG